>JACQFK010000248.1 GCA_016200125.1 Planctomycetota bacterium | reverse complement strand
CAAACTTCCGAGAAAATGAATTCGGGCGATACGACCCTGGGCGGCGCGGAAAAGGCTTTTCCCGAGACCACCCTCGGATTCGCGGGCGGGCTCCGGAATCCGGCCACGGCGGACTACGGACGTTCCCTGGAGACGCTCTGCGCCCGCTACTGGAAGCCGGTCTACTGCTATCTCCGCATCGCGTGGGCGAAGTCGAACGAGGACGCCAAGGACCTGACCCAGGCCTTCTTCGCCTGGCTGCTCGAGGAGGATGCGCTCCGGCGCTACGATCCTTCGAAGGGGGGATTCCGGCCCTATCTCAAGGTCCTCCTGCGGCGCTTCGCGGGCCACGAGGAGCGGGACCTCCAGCGGCTCAAGCGGGGCGGCGGGGCGCGCGTCTTCTCGCTCGACGGCGCGGCGCCCGACCTGCCGGAGCTGCGGGGCGATCCGGGGGCCGCCGATCCCGAAAAAGTGTTCGAGCGGGTCTGGCTCGAGGAGCTCGTGCAGCTGTCGATCGGCCGCGCGCGGGAGCGCTTCGCCGCCGCGGGGCGCGAGGACCGCTTCCGCGTCTACGAGGCCTTCGCGCTGGGATCGGGTCCGGAGCCGCCCTCCTACGCGGAGCTGGCGGCGCGCCACGGGATGACCGTAGGCGAAGTCGAGAAGGCGCTCCACCTCGTCCGCGAGGAGATCCGGCGGGAATTGCGGGAAGCGCTGGCCCGGAGCGCGGGGACCGACCAGGAACTGGAAGATGAGTGGAAGCGGCTCCTCGGGGAGTGAGGATCTCGTCCCGCGCGTGCTCCGCGACCTGTCGCAGCACGAGCGGACCCGCACGGCCGTGCCCGGAGCCGGCGCGCCGATGGCCGCAACTCCCCCCAAGCTATCGCGCTTCGAAATCCTGGGCGTCGTGGGCCAGGGCGCGACGGCCGTCGTCTACCGCGCGCGCGACCTCAAGCTCAACCGGACGGTGGCCGTGAAGGTCCTGCGCGACGCGCCGGGGATGAGCGACGTCGTCCGCGAGCGCTTCCGCCGCGAAGGCCAGGCGGCGGCGGGGCTCGCCCATCCGAACGTCGTGACGGTCTACGATGCAGGCGAGGAGGGCGGCAGCTCGTTCCTCGTGATGGAGCTCGTCGAAGGCCGCCCGCTCGACCAGCTGCTCAAGGAGCCGAAGGCGAATCTGCTGCCGCTCCTCGAGAAGGCGGCGCGGGGCGTCGCCGCGGCCCACGAGCGCGGGATCGTCCACCGCGACCTCAAGCCCGCCAACATCCTGGTCACCGCGTCGGGCGAGCCCAAGGTCGGCGATTTCGGCCTCGCCCATCTTCTGGAGACGAGGACGGAGCTGACGCGGACGGGGACGGCGCTCGGCACGCCGCTCTACATGGCGCCGGAGCAGGTCGAGGCGCGGTCGGAGGACATCAGCCCGCGCACGGACGTCTACGCGCTGGGCGCCATCCTCTACGAAATGCTGGCCGGCCGGCCGCCCCACGCGGCGAAGAGCCTGGCGGACCTCTATGCGCGGATCATCCGGGAGGATCCCCCGCCGCCTCGGAAGCTCGCGCTGGGCCTGTCCGCCGACGCGGAGACGATCGCGCTCAAGGCGCTCGAGAAGGAGCCGGGCCGGAGGTACGCGGACGCCCGCGAGTTCGCCGACGACCTGAAGCGCCACCTGGAGGGCGAGCCCATCCAGGCCCGGCCCGTGGGCGCCGGCGGACGCCTCCTGCGCCGGATCCGCCGCCATCCGGCGGCCGCCCTCGTGACGGCGCTGGCCTTCCTGTCGATGCTGGCGGCGGGCATCGTCGGCTTCCGCATGCAGCGGGAGATCGACCGGTTGGCGCTGATGGCCCCGGATCCGCGGCCCTGGACGCCGGTCTTCGACGGCCGCTCGCTCGCCTGCTTCATGCAGCGGGACCTGAAGGACTGGCGGCTCGAGAACGGCACGCTGGTGAACGTCGTCGCGCGTCCCCAGGCGCTGCAGACGGACCGGATGTTCGAGGACGGCGAGGTGCGGATCCGCTTCGTCTGCCAGGACCAGAGCTACCTGGGCTTCAACATCCGGCTGACGAGCGAGCCCGGCTACGGCGTCGACTGGAACCGCGGCGGCATCAGCCAGATGGCGGGTGCGGAGCACACGCTGATCTTCTCCTGCCGGGGCGAGACGGTGTCGGCGACGCTGGACGGCCGGCCGGTGCCGGTCGTCGCGCGCAGCAAGGCCCGCAAGGGCACGCTCCACTTAAGCCTGGTGGGCGGTCAGCTCCGGATCCGCTCGATCGACTACCGTGATCCTAAGCCTTGATCAGGGATCTTTCCCCGGCGATAATGAGGGGAATGAAAGCGGCGGCCCTTCTTCTGGCCCTCGGTTTCGCGTCGATCCAGCCGATCTCGATCACCGACTGCCCTTGCGGCTCGTTGTGCGAGAACAAGAACCGCTGCTCGGTTCACGACGACGAGCCGGATTGCTGCAGCCGTTCGATGGCCTCCCTTCCCCGTTCTCAGGAGCAGGCTCCTTGCTTTCATGTCGAACCGCAGACGGAGCTCGACACGATCGTCGCCGATGCCGCGCCGGTTCCCGAACTGTGCCTCGAGATCCTGCCCGTGTCCTTCTTTCTCGCGGCTCCCGAAGCCTCCTCCCCTCCGGATTCTTCGGGCCTTCCGCCGCCGGTCCGAAGTCGCCCGCTCTGCGTCCCCCTTCGGATCTGACCCTCCGCCTCCGCTCCGGCTCAGCGGCTGATGCTCCGTTGAAAGCGAGGCGTAATGTTGATCGCGGCGATGCTGACGTTCCTGCCCGCGCTGACCCAGGAGGGGGCGCTGGACGTCCTGGACGGCGAGACGCTCTATGAGGACGGCTGGCTGTTCACGGCAGGGTATGAGTTCAGGCTGCGTCGCGGCCTGCTCGACGGCGCGGACGCCACCGGCGATCCCTTCCATCAGCGCGAGTTCAGCCAGGCCGCGGTGCTGAGCGCCCATTACGGCGTGATGAACACGCTCCAGGCGGGCACGGTCATTCCCTATGTGAGTCATGTGCTGGAAGGCGATGGCCTCAACCGGCTCGCTTCGTCCGGCATCGGGGACGTCACGCTCTACGCGAAGTGGCGCTACTATCGTTGGGACGACGTCGGGAAGGCGATGAATTTCTCCCTGCTCGGAGGGCTGGAACTGCCCACGGGCCGGGACGACGCGGTCGACCGGGGCGTCCGGCTTCCCGCCGATCTCCAGCCCGGATCGGCGTCCTGGGATCCCTTCATCGGCACGGCGGTCACGCACGAGCCCGGGCGCTGGCGCTTCAACGCGATGGCGCTCTATAAAAGAGTGGGGGAGGGGACGCACAACTACAAGGAGGCGGACCAGGTCTTCGCCGAGATTGCGGCGGGAAACCGCTTCTGGCTGGAGCCCTATCCGGGGCCCTTCATGAGGGCCGATGTGATGCTGCGCTTCCGGCATGAAGGAGCCGACCGGCAGGCGGGGCGGACGGTGGCGGACACGGGCGGCGACCTGCTGTCGCTCGGCGTCAACTGGGCCTTCCGGCCGCGGCCGACGCTGGATCTTCAGATTTCGGTCGAGGTCCCGCTCTTCGAGGAGGTCCGCGGCGTCCAGCTGCGGAACCAGGTGTCCGTGTTTTTCGCGTTCGGATTCAGGATTTGAGGGATGAACCGATGAGACGATCTTCGCTGCTCTTCATGCTGCTGCTCGGCGCCTGCGGCGCCTCCGGGGTCGACGTCGTCGCCCAGCCCGGCGACTTCGCGCTGGTCGAGGCGAAGCTCAAAGGCTGAACCTGAAGCGAGGAGATGATGGGGCTCGAGAAGCTCCTCCGGGGCCTGTACGGCTCCGTGCCGCAGCTCGACATGGACCGCCAGTTCGCCCGGTCCCGAGTGATTCAGCCGATGACCTTCGACTTCAGGGCGCTCGCGGACGGGATCCGGCGCAACAACGTCGGGACCGCCGGGATCGAATTCGAGGCCCTGGCGGAGATCCGCGACGGCAAGGTCATGATTCAGCCGACGGGCCAGACCTTCCCGCTTTCCGGCGACCCGCCCGCGGAGAAGGGCGCCGTCTGGAGGCGGATGAAGGTCCAGGGCTGGGAGGATCTCGCGATCACCCGGGTGGAGATCCTCCGCTAGGTTACCCCTTCCGGGTCTCGAGGACGGCGTCGAGCGTCGTGGTGCTCTTCGCCTTGATCTCGATCTCCGGGGTCACGGATCTGAAGCTCTCGTGCCAGACTTCGACCGTGTAGTTCCCCGGCGGCAGTCCCTTGATCTCGTAGTTCCCCTTGGCGTCGGTGACCGCGAAGAACGGATGATCGACGACCCCGACCCAGGCGGCCATCCAGGGATGGACGTTATCGATGATCTTGATCATGGTTTCCGAGCGGTCGAATTTCCGGACGATGTCCGGCGCGCCGGCAGCTTGTCCCGTGTTGAACTCTCGGTTGAGGAAGGGCAGGCCGTGGACGCAGTGGTCATGAGGATCGCTGTTGCGGATGGCCAGCTCCTGTCCGACCCGGACTCCGACCACGCGCGGCTCGTAGCGGCAGTTTTTCTGGTTGAGCAGGACGGGGGTTTTGGGGACGTCGAAGGTCCGGCCCTCCAGGCCCCGCTTCACGAATACGAACGCTCCCTGGATTCCGTTGTCCGGCCCCAGGAGGATGTCTTCCCGGGGCATTCTGCCCTGGGGATAGAGAGGGGCGCAGTGCGGACAAGGAATGGGCGTCGGTTTCACCTTCTTGACCTCTCCCTTGACCGTCACCGTGCCCGAGAGGACGGTCGGCGTCTCCTGGGGAACGGAAGCCGGGACCCATGAGCCGGCAATCACGAGAAGCAAAGCGTTCATGGGATGCTTGGAAGCAATCCGCAGGCCATCGGGAAACGGTGGGAATCGCGGAGCGACGGGACAGAATGTCCCCCGCCGCGCGGCGGGAACGCCGCTACTGCTTGTCGGTGAGGACGAAGTTGGCGGTCTTGGCCTCCTTGGCCTTGATCTCGATCTCCTGGGTGACGGGCTTGTAGGTCTCGTGCCAGACTTCGATCGTGTACTTGCCCGGCGGCAGGTTCTTGATCTTGTACTTGCCCGCCGCGTCCGTCACGGCGTAGAACGGGTGGTCCAGCACGACGATCCAGGCCACCATCCAGGGATGGACGTCGCAGAAGAGGCGGATCGTCTCCTTCGCCGTGAAGACCTTGGCCCGCTCCTCGCCCTGCCTGGCCTGGGAGAAGCCGAACTCCCGGTTGTTCTTCGGCTGGATGTGGACGATGTGCATCAGGGGATCCTGGTTCCGGAACATCAGCTCCTGGCCCGTCATGACGCCCATGACGTGGGGCTCGAAGCGGCAGCCCTTCTGCTCGACGACGACCGGCGTCTTGGGCGCGTCGAACTTCTGTTCGCCCAGCCCCTCCTTGACGTAGACGAAGCCCCACTGAGTGTTTCCCGCCGCGTCGGCGACGACCTCGTCCCCGAGGATGGAGTCCCCGGGATGCGCGGCGGCGCACTTGGGGTCGGCGTTGGTCGCGATCTTCCGGCGCTTGGGGATGTCCCCCTTGATCTTCACGCTGCCCGACAGGGTCGCTCCCGGGTCCTGCGGCTCGGCGGCCGGGAGCGCGGCCGGCGCGGACGCCTGCGGAAGCGGAACCGGCAGCACGGCGCCGAAGGCCGCGGCCACGGCGAGCAGGCAGAAGGCTTTCATCGTCATCCCCAATATAGAACGACGGAGGGACTCCGAAGTCTCCCGGGGATGCAGGCCCAAAAAAAAGACCCCCGGACCTCGGTCCGGGGGTCTGGACTTGCTCGCACCGGGTTACTTCGCGGCGGCCTCGGCCACCTTCGACAGGGTCAGGGTCTGCTTGCCCTTGTCGTCCTCGCTGAGGACGCCCGAGAGCACGACCATCTTCCCCTTGAGGGCCGCCAGCTCCTTGAGCTGATCGTCGCCCGCGAGGGTCAGATCACCCACCTGCTTCCCCTCGGCGGGGGCCTTCACGGTGATCTTCAGCCGGATCTCCTCGACCTTGTACTTGCCGACGTTCTTCTTCACGTCCGCGATCGAAACCTTGGGCGGAGCGTCGAAGTGCACGATGTAGGTTCCGACGCCCGCGGCGAAGTCGTCCTGGGAAACCTCTTTAGCGCCTGACAGGCGCTTCAGGCCGTCCATGACGGCCTTTCCTCAGTTGACTTTTCAATTCAGACCGGACGCCTTGACCGACAGCTCGTTCACCGCGACCGGGGTCGCATCCATGCCCCGGGCGGCCACGAGCGCGATCAGGCTCAACGCCAGACCCGCGACTTTCATGATGGCCTCCATAAAAATTCTTGATAGATCCCCGAGCCCCCATCGAGGGCGGACTCCACAGAGTATACGATGAACCCCCTCCCGAATATCCATTATTTGGAAGATTTGACGAGGTCGAGGAAGGCGGTCATGGTCTTCGTCAGCCGCTTCCGGCGGAGGTGGACCATGTAGAGCGGCCGGCGGATGGGGAAGCCCGGGACGCGGAGCGCGGTGAAATCGCGTTCCCCGGCCTCGGGGCCGATGGCGAGCTTCGTGAGGATCCCGATGCCGAGGCCCGCCCCGACGGCCCGCTTCACCGTCTCGGGGCAGCCCAGCTCGAGGATGGAGGGCGAGATCTTCTGGTTCGCGAACCAGCCCTCCGTCAGGCGCCGCGTGGCGGAGTCGGATTCCCGCAGGATGAAGCGCTCGCGGGCCAGCTCCGCGACGGGGATCTGGGCCCGGCGCCGCGCCAGGGGGTGGCTCAGGGGGGCGAAGACCACGAGCTCGTCGTCGCAGAGGAACCTCGAGACGAAGTCGTCCGAGGGGGGGCTGATGCCCACCGCCCCCAGGTCGACCTCGTTCGCCTGCAGACGCTCGATGATCCGGGCGCTGTTGCCGATCACCAGGTGGGTGCGCACGGCGGGGTGGAGCCGCTCTGGCCCCGACGGCGAGCAGGCCGCCGACCCCGGTCTCGGATTCCTGCGCGACGTCCCGGAGGTTGCGGACGCTCTGGACGACGGCGCGGGCCTCGCCGACCACCGCCTCGCCCGCGTGGCTCAGGCGCACGCGGCTCCCGACCTTCTCGAAGAGCTTCACGCCCAGGTTCCGCTCCAACTCCTTGATGTGGGTGGAGATGGCGGGCTGGCTCAGCCGGAGCTGCTTCGCCGCGCGGGTGAAGCCGTCGAATTCCGCCACCGCCAGGAAGGAGCGGAGCCAGTCCAGCTTGACGGGGAGCTCTTTATCAAGAAGCTTGATCGTTTTCATTGGAAGTATCTGTGTCCATTATGGCTTCCGGGAAGCCTAAAATCAAGCGGATGGAGAAGCTCGACGCGCGAGGACTGGAGCGGCGCTTCGAGGACCGCCTGCGGTCGGATCCGGGCGCGCTCGACGCGCCGGAGGCCGCCGACCGGGTCCTCGAAGCCGCGGGGCCCCTCCGGGGGCTCCGGGTCCTGGACGCCGGCTGCGGGTCCGGCCGCCTCTGCCGGCGGCTGGCCGATCGCGGGGCGATCGTCTCCGGGGTCGACGTCTGCGGGAACCTCCTGCGGCGGAGCCGTGATCTCGTGCCGGAGGCCGAACTTCTGCAGGCGGACGTCCGGACGCTTCCCTTCGGGGAGGGCCGCTTCGACCTGGCGACGTCGCTCCTCGTCCTGCACTACCTCGAGGATCCGGAGCGGGCGCTGCAGGAGATCGCCCGGGTCCTGCGCCCCCGGGGACGGCTCCTCGTGTGCGACCGGATCTGTTCGGCCGATCCGGTGCTGGGCGCGGCGCAGCTCGGCCTCGAGCGCCTCCGGAACCCGCTGATCCACCGCATCCTGTCGGCACAGGAGCTGGAGGGCCTGCTGAGCCGGAGCGGCTTCGAAATTCTCCGCGAAGGGGAGTTCCGGCGGACCGAACCCGTCGAGTCCTGGCTTTCGGGGACGGAACCCGTCCGGGCCCGGGCGCTGCGGGAGGAAATCGGCCGGCTCCGGGGCCGGGACCTCGGGGGACTCCGGGTGGCGTCGACGGACGGCATCGAACTCCGGATGGCGCTGGTGGAAGCGCGGCGGGACTGACGCCTTTCGGCTCCCGGAGCGTATTGCATTCGAGTGAAGCCGGGATACCATTGGGCTGTACCCCTCGTTCGATAGGTGTCGAGGGACCCGATGAAAGCGCTTCTGGCGATCGCGGCGATCCTGATGGCGGGCGGCGGCGGCTCCGCCGACGACCACGGCGGCAAGGTCGTCTGGATCCGCGACCCCCAGTTCGGCCTGGGCAAGGCCAAGCTGGAGGGCCGGCCCGCGATGCTCTTCTTCACCGCCGACTGGTGCGGCTATTGCAAGCAGCTCGGCGCCACGGCCATGTCCGACGAGAAGGTCGCCGCCGCCGCCCAGCGCGTGGTCGCCATTTATGTGGACTGCACCCGGAAGGGCGAGCAGACCGAGCTCCTGAACCGCTACAAGGTCCAGGCCTTTCCCGCGGTCCTCTACACCGATGCCGACGGCGGGCTCGTCCGCGAGATGGAGTCGCGGGACGCCTCCGGGATCCTGAAGGACATCGACGCCGTGACCGCGAAGGTCGCCCCGCGGCCCACGATGTGGCAGCCCTCGGTCGCGCTGGCCAAGGAAGCCGCCCGGAAGGCGAAGAAGCCGGTCGCGATCTTCTTCGCCGACCCCAAGACGGACCTGGCCAAAATGAACGCGAAGCTCGCCAGGGACCTCGGGGATCGGAAGACGAAGTTCTTCTGGGTCCTGGAATCCGCCTCCGCGCTGAAGAAGTACGAGACCGATCCGGCCCCCGCGATCGTGGTCCTCGATCCGGCCACCGACGAAGCGCTCGCCCGGATCGCCTTCAAGGCGGACGACAAGGGCGAGGCCCTCAACAAGGCCCTCGACGACGCCGCCAAGCTGCTGAAGAAATAGCTTTCTCCCCGCCGACCCGCCGCGAACGGACAATCAAAGGCCGGCTTCAGGAGAACTCACCTGCTCCGTCTCTGGCTGGCGATCGGACTGGGATTCTGCGGCGCCCCGCAGGATCCACCCCCCGTCTTCCGCGCGGGCTTCGCCGAGGTCGACATCACCCCGCCGCTGGGCACCCCCAAGCAGGGGTCGAACTCGAAGACGGTCGCGACCTCGGTGCTCGATCCGCTCTTCGCCCGCGCCGCGGTCTTCGAGCTCGGCGCCGAGCGCTGCGCGATCCTCCAGCTCGACACCGCGCTGATCCTCGCCGGCGAGACGGCCTCGATCCGCGCGAAGATCGCGAAGGAGCACGGCTTCCCGGGCGACCGCGTCATGGTCGCCGCGACCCACAACCACGCGGGGCCCGCGCTCATCAACGAGGGGCTGCCGCGGGACGAGAAGTACGTGGCGACGCTCGTCGAGCGATGCGCGGAGGCGCTGGGAAAGGCGCTCGAAGCCCGGATGGAGGCGCAGGTCGGCCTCGGCGCCGCCTTCGAGTTCAACGTGGCCTTCAACCGCCGCATCGTCATGCGCGACGGCACGGTGCGCACCCACGGCTCCTTCAAGGATCCGAACGCGCTGGCCTTCGAGGGGCCGATCGATCCGGAGGTCGGCGTCTTCGCGGTGCGGTCGAAAGAGGGCGCGATGCTGGGCGCGCTGGTCAACTTCGCCTGCCACCCCACGGCGCACTGGAACGACGGCGTGATCAGCGCGGGCTTCCCGGGCGTCGCGGCGCGCCTGCTCAAGGAGAAGGGCCTGCCGGTCCCGATGTTCCTGCAGGGCGCCGCCGGCAACATGCACACGCAGGATCCGCGCGGCTTTCCGGAGAAGTCCATGGAGGAGATCGGGAAGGCGCTCGCGGACGACGCGGCGAAGGCGCTGGCAGCGCTGAAGTGGACGACGCCGTCGAGACTCAGCGCCCGGTCGAAGACCCTGGCCCTGCCCTTCCGCAAGGTGACCGAGGAGGACCTCCAGGGCACGGGGAAGGGGATGCAGCGCTTCGGCGAGAAGGGCTACTACGACCGCAAGATTCCCGAGCTGCTGGAGTACATGAAGAAGGGCGCGGACGAGGGGGAGGTCCAGGTCTTCCGGATCGGCGACGTTGCGTTCGCGTCGCAGCCCTCGGAAAGCTTCGTCGAGCACGGCCTGCGCCTCAAGGAGTCGGCCTGGCCTGTGCGCGCGTGGGCGGTCTGCTACGCCAACGGGATGCTGGGCTATCTCCCCCACGAGGAGGCCTTCAAGCGGGGCGGCTACGAATGCACTTTCGGCCCGCCGAGCCTCATGGCGCCCGACACCGGCGCCCGCCTCGCGGACGCCGCGATCGAGCTCATCCGAACAAAGTGACTGCTACCATTTCGACGTCGGTGGAAGGGTAGCCGTTAGGGCTGCTTTTCCAGCTCCTTGAGCCAGGGGGCGCCGGCGGCGCCGGCTTTTTTCAGATCCTCGAGGGCGCCCGCGCGGTCGCCGGCCGCCGCCCGGCAGCGGCCGCGCATCGCCAGGCAGCCGAAGCGCCCCTCGCCCCGCTCGATCTCGACGGCGCGCTGGGCGTCGCCCACCGCCGCCTTCGCCTCGCCGCTGAGCAGGCGCGCCTCCGCGCGGCCGATCCAGGGGAGGTGATAGCCGTCGGGACGCGCCTGGATCGCCGCCGTGAAGTCGGCGATCGCGCGGCCGTACTCCTTCCGCTTGATCCAGGCGAAGCCCCGCCCGTTGTAGGCAGGCGCGAGGTGGACGCCGCGGCGGATCAGCTCGTCGAAGTCGGCGATCGCGAGCGACACGGTGGCCGGATCCGCCAGGTACTGGGAGCCGCGGAAGATCAGCGGTTCCGAGAATCCGGGGGCGCAGCGGAACGCCTCCGTGAAGTCGGCCGGCCCGTTGCCGGGCTGGCCGCCGATCCAGGCTCGGCTGTAGAGCGCGAGCGGGAACTTGGGACGGATCGCCAGGGCCTCGTTGAAGGACTTGAGCTGGTCGGCCTTCTTCTCCTGCATCAGCCCCCGGAGCCAGTGGAACTCCTCGACGCCCGGCTGCCGCCCAAAGCGCGCGATGCCCTCGCCGCAGAGCCGCTCGAGGAGCGCCGCGTCGTTCCGGAGATACGCGATCATCGCCGCGGCGACCTCGCGGAGCAGGGGGTCGTCGAACTCGCTCCCTCCGGCGCGCGCGGCTTCGATCGCCCGGGCGCCGTCGCGCGCCAGCCGCTCGCCCCGCTCGCGGTCGGCGGGGTCGGGGATCGTCCACATATTGAGGGACGCGAGGTAGCCCTGCCAGAGCAGGACGCGGCCCAGGCGGAAGTGGGCGGGGCCGAATTTCGGGTTCAGCTCCGTCGCGCGGCGGAACGACGCGGCCGCCTTCTCGTAGTAGCCGCCGAGCTCCCAGACCTCCCCGAGGCGGTGGTGGCCGAGGGCGGAGTCCGGATCGGCGTCGAGGGCCTTCTCGATCAGCTCCCGCGCGCGGTCGCTGTCCCGCAGCGCCGCGGCCGCATCGTAGGCGGCGGCGGCGGCGCCGGCGATCAGTTTGTTGGCGCTTTCGAGCAGCGGGGCGGCCCGCTCCACCCGCGCGGCGCGCGCCGTCGCCGCCTCGATCTCCGCCCGGCTCCGGCTCCAGAGGACGATCGCGGACGCGACGGCGAGCAGGACGAGCAGCGCGGCCGCGACCCGCAGCCGGTTCCGGGCCACGCGGCGCCAGGCCCGCGCGATCGTCGAGACCGGCCGCGCCTCGACGGGCTCGCCCGCGAGCCAGCGGCGCAGCTCGTCGGCGAAGGCCGCCGCGCTCGGATAGCGGCGCGACGGCTCCTTCTCCAGCGCCTTGAGGGCGACGACCTCGAGCTCGGCCGGAGCGGACGGCTCGATCTGCCGCGGCGGGAGCGGATCCTCCGACAGGATCTTCTCGTAGACCTGCGAGACCGTCTCCCCCTCATGCGGCGTCCGCCCCGCGAGCACCTGGTAGAGGATCGCGCCGAGCGCATAGACGTCGCTGAGCACCGTGACGTCGCCGCGGCCGGAGACCTGCTCCGGGGCCATGTACATCGGGGTGCCCAGCGCCGCGCCGGTCCGCGTCAGCGAGACGCCGGCCTCGGCGAGGTGGGCGAGGCCGAAGTCGGCCACCTTCGCGGTCGTGCCGCCGGCGACGAGGATGTTGTCGGGCTTGAGGTCGCGGTGGACGATGCCCCGCTCGTGGGCATGCTGGACGCCGCGGGCCGCCTGCTCGAGGAGGCCGACCGCGCGGCGCGAGCCGCGGGGCTCCTTCGCGAGGAGCGCGCCGAAGGAGCCGCCCTCCACGAGCTCCATCACAAGGAAGAGCTTTGGCCCCTCCGCGCCCGCGTCGTGGACCTTGACGACGTTCGGATGGTCCATGCGGGCGAGCGACTGGGCCTCGCGGTGGAAGCGTTCGCGGACCTTCTCGACGGCGACGAATCCGTCGCGCAGGAACTTGAGCGCCACGGGGCGGCCGAGCTCGCGGTCGACGCCGCGGTGGACGATCGAGACCGCGCCTTCGCCCAGTTTCTCGCCGATCTCGTAGCGCGAGGCGGGGCCGTCGAGCTCGCGGAGGATCTCTTCGACCTGCGAGGGCTGCAGCTTCTCCTCGATCGACTCCCCCTCGGCGAGCAGGCCGCGCGAGACGGCGAGGTCCTGCAGCCGGCGGCGGCGCGAGGCGGCGAGATCGGCGCGGATGCGGTCGAAGAAGTCCACGGCCCTATCCGAAGAGGAGGTCGTTGATCTCCTCCGAGAGCTCGCGGCCGGAGGCGACGCGGCGGGCCAGGCGCTCGCGGAGGATCTTCTCGAGGCGCGCGCGGGCATAGGCCAGGTGGTCCTTCACCTGCTGCTCGGAGAGACCCAGGCCGCGGCCGATCGAGCCGTAGGTCGGCGCCGCGCCGTCGGAAGGGGCGATCTCGTGGTAGGCCTCGTAGATGCGGGACGAGACGGCGCGGTCCTCGGCGGCGAGCTGGCGCCGCAGCTCCGCGAGGCTCTCGGAGAGGATCTCCTGGGTCCACTGGCGGTCGAAGATCTGGTCGGGCGTGTACTTCTGCCGCTCGGCGAGGAACGCGGAGGTCTCGAGCTCCCGGACGTCGAGCGACGCGACCGGGCGCCCGCCGCCGCGCTTGAGGCGGGAGGCGTCGCGCCGGACGGTCGAGAGGAAGTTCGAGAGCACCGCCTTGAGAAACGTGCGGAAGCGGCCCTTGTCGCGGTCGTACTTGGCGAGGACGCCGCCCTCGAGGAGGTAGCCGAAGAACTCCTGGGTCAGGTCCTTGGCGTCCTCGATGGTGGCTCCGCCCGCCGTGCGGACGTACTTGTAGACCGGCCGCCAGTAGAGGGTGACGAGCTGGTTGAGGGCGGCCTCGCGGGCCGGGGAGACCGGGCCCTCCGTGCCGAGCAGCGACGACCAGACCGTCTCGGGGAAACTCTCCCGGTCGCCTCCGAGGGTGGTTTCGAGCTCGCGCATGCCGTTCGCGTCTCATTATGCCCCACGCGAAGGGCCGGCGCAAATCCTCCTACTTGATCCTGTACTGGTTCACGCAGTAGCTCGTGCCCAGCCGCTTCATCTCGTTCTGCAGCTCGGTCTCATGGTCCTGGGCGAGCTTCTGCAGCGCGGGCGGGAGCTTGGCGGGAGCGGCCGCCGACTGGACCGATTTCGTCTGGACGACAGCCGCATCCGACTGGAAGTAGGCGCCGTTGAGCGTCAACCCTTCCCATCCGCCGAGCTGGTTCATGGTCTGAAGGCTTTCCTCCCCTTTGAGCGAGGCCCGATAGGCATCGAGCGACTTCTTCGCCTCCGGGTCCTTTGTCGCCGCCAATTCCTTGTCGATGCCCTTCAGCAGCTCGTCGCGGCAGCGGCGGACGGCGTCCGACCGAGCCGCCTCGGCGCGCTGGTTCTCGGCCCAGAGGGCGGGCCGGCCGGCGAGGGAGTTCGGGCGGCAGCCGAACAGGAAGGTCTCCTTGTCCGGCGCCCAGGCCACGGAGGAGAGCCAGCACTCGACATGATGCTTGCTGTGGAAGGCGAGCTTCTTGTCCTTGAGCGTGAAGAGCCAGATGTCGCAGGACTCGTCCCCGGCCGTCAGCTTCGAGCCGTCGGGGCTGTAGCCCAGGCAGGTGATCCAGAAGGGCTGGCCCTCGGCGATCACGTCCTCCTTCGAGGTCCCGAACTCGAACTGGTAGATCTTCTTCTCGTCGCCGCCGTAGGCCACGAAGCCGCCGCCGGGATGGAAGGCGAGGGCATAGAGGGCGCCGGCCTTCTTCGCTTCATGGATTGTCCGCTTCGCCTCGACGTCGCGGACCCGGATCGTGCCGTCCTTGGACGTGGATCCCAGGAGCCTGCCGTTGCCGCTCCAGGCGAGGTTGGTGACCTCGTCGTCGTGGGGCTGGAGGCTCTCCGCGAGCTTGAGCGAGGGAAGTTCGTGGAGGGAGACCTGCGTCCCGGTCGACACCGCCACGCGGCGCCCGTCGGGAGACAGGGCCACCCATTTCGAAGCCAGATGCTCGTCGCGGGCGACGATCTTCGCGGAAGCGATGTCCATGACGGCCATCCCGCCCTTCTTGAGCACCCAGACGGCGAGACGGCCGCCCGCGTCGATCGACACGGCGTCGGTCACCTCGCCGGGGAAGGGGATCTTCTTCAGAAGTTTCCGCGACGCGACGTCGAACTCCACAATTTCGCGGTCGGAGGTCGCCGTGACCATGCGGCGGCCGTCGGCGGTGAAGACGACGGAGGGCGTGTGCGAGAGCGACTGGCCCTCCTTCTGGGGGATGAGGAAGGAGGCTTCGAGCTCCACGGGCGAATCTCCGGCGACGACCGCGGCCGGGGGAGCGGCGCCGGGTCCCGCCTGCGTGGACGGGACGGCGGAGGGGCTGCATCCGACGGCGAACGCGAGAACCAGGGCGATTCCGATCTTGCTCATGACGTACTCCTCATCTTCATCCCCTTAGACGCAGGGGGAGTCCGCCTGTGTAGCAAGCAATCGTCGCGCCAATGCGGATTCCGTGGGAAGCGGGGCCGGGAATGTATCCGGGCGGATACGGCCTGTTACGAAAGGGGGACGGGCTACTCGTTGAATTCGCGGGGGCGGTCGAGCGATTCGATGAAGGTCTCGACGCCGGCGAGCGCGGCGCGGCCCTTCGAGTTGTTGCCGTCCATGAAGAGGACGAAGTCGAGCTGGCAGCCCGGGCCGCCTTTCTCCCGGGCGAACTTCCGGCCGATCTCGAGGGCGGGCAGCGTGTCGCGCCCCATGATCCGCACGAGGTCGAAGTGGATCATGCCCTCGTAGGAGCGGTAGAGAAGCTCGGTGCAGACGAGCTTGTCGGAGGTGAAGAAGTCGAACTCGAAGTCGTAGGGCTTGCCCTGGTGGCTGAAGGCGCGGGTGATCGCCTCGCCGATCTGCTGGGGCGTGAGGCGGGGGCGGAGCACCGCCACGTTGTCGGCATGCATCGATTCCTCGGCGGTATTGAAGATCACGCCCTCGCTCACCGCCTCGAGGATCGTGTGGATCCCGCCGTCGTGGGCGCGCCGCGAGTACTCGGCCCATTTGCGCTTCACCTCGGGATGATCCGCGATGCCGAGCGCCGTGAGATCCTCGGGGGTGCCGATGTAGAGGGCGCTGTGGGGCCAGAAACCGGGGAGGAAGGCGTTCGAGAGG
>JACQFK010000038.1 GCA_016200125.1 Planctomycetota bacterium | reverse complement strand
CGGCCAGGGCGCGCAGGGCGGGCGCAACACGGGCAAGGCCTGGGACAAGCCCGTGATCATGGTGATGAACGAAATCTCCCGCAGCGACAAGGAGATTTTGCCCTTCACGTTCCGCCATCTCGGCATCGGCTACCTGGTCGGGATGCCGACCGCGGGCGGCGTGATCGGCGGCAACGAGTGGACGATGCAGGACGGCTCGAAGATCACGGTCTCCGTGCAGGGCTGGTTCAGCGCCGACGGCCGGAATCTCGAAGGCTACGGGGTGCCGCCCGACTACCGGGTCGGCGAGACGCACGAGGACCTGCTGGCGGGCCGCGACGCGCCGCTGGAGAAGGCGATCGAGGTCCTGCTGGCGCAGCTGGACGGCAAGATCGGCGCGCTCCGCAAGCCGGGGCTCGACAAGAAGGGCGACAGCCAGCAGGGGAAATGACATGAATGCCGCAGTGATTCTTCTCTGGGCCCTCTGTGCCGCGCAGGACGTCGAGAAGGACGTGAAGGCGCTCGCGGACGAGTCGTTCGAGGGGCGCGAGACGGGCACGGCGGGCGAGGAGAAGGCGGCGAAGCACATCGTCGCGGAGTTGCGCCGCGCGGGCCTCGAGCCGGTGATCCAGCCCTTCCAGGGCCACGGGACCACGGGCCGCAACATCATCGCGGTGGTTCACGGGTCGGCGCCCGAGGCGGTGGTGATCGGCGCCCACTATGATCACCTGGGCGGCGACGGAAAGAAGGTGTTCTGCGGCGCGGACGACAACGCGAGCGGAACCGCGGTGGTCCTCGAGATGGCGCGCCGCTTCGCGAAGAAGCCGGCGAAGCGGACGGTCATCCTGGTCGCCTTCAGCGGCGAGGAGATGGGCGTGCTCGGGTCGCGCCACTACGTGAACAACCCGCCGACGCTCGAGGCGCCCGTCGCCATGATCAACATGGACATGGTGGGGCGGCTGCGCGAAAGCCTGATCGTCTTCGGGGCGGACACGGGCGACAAGTTCAAGGAGTACCTCGCCGACAGCCCCCTCAAGATCGCGCACAACAAGGACGCCATCGGTCCGAGCGACCACACGTCCTTCGTGCTGAAAGGGATTCCGGCGGTCCACCTGTTCACGGGCGCGCACGCCGACTACCACAAGCCCGGGGACACGGCGGACAAGATCAACTACGAGGGCCTCCGGAAAATCGCGGACCTGGTGGAGTCGCTGGCCCGCAAGGTGGCCGACGCGCCCGAGAAGATGGCCTTCGTGAAGCCGCCGCCGTCCGCGTCGCCGCCGCGGCCGGGCAAGGGCGGCATCCCCTACTTCGGCGTGATGCCGGACTACGGGTTCGACGGGAAGGGCGTGAAGCTCCAGGGCGTCGCGCCGGGGAGCCCCGCCGACAAGGCGGGACTGAAGGAAGGCGATCTCCTGGTGTCGATCAACGGCCAGGACTTCGAGGACGTGAAGGGGTACTCGTCGATCTTCTTCGCCCTCAAGCCCGGGGACGAGATCACCCTGGGCATCGAACGCGAGGGCAAGCGCAAGTCGGTGAAGGCCACGCTGATGGCCAAGAACCGCTCGGACGAGTAAGCCCGGCTCACTGCGCAGAAACCTGCACATCGACCCGCCCGGCAGGGGTCCCCCGGGCTCGGCACGCCGCTTGCGTCCCCTCCCTTCATGAAGATCGGTCTGATCGCGGTCAGCGGCGTCCGGATCTACAACGACCGGCTCCGCAAACACGGGGTTACCCTGCCGGGCTTCGTGGAGCGGGCGAAGGTCATCGCCTCCATGCCTTCGCTGGGACTGCTGACGCTCGCCGGGGCGATGCCGGAGCGCCACCAGGTCACCTACCTCGAGTGTCCCGACTACGACGAGGCGGCGCTCCGCGCGACGCGCTTCGATCTCGTCGCCGTCAGTTCGTTCACCGCGATGTCGGACGTCATGTACAAGATCGCCGACTTCTATCGCGCCCGCGGCACGACGGTCGTCCTGGGGGGGCTGCACGTCACGCTCGTTCCCGACGAGGCGGCCCTTCACGCGGACGCGATCGTGGTCGGCGAGGGGGAGAAGCTCTGGCCCCGTCTCCTCCAGGACTGCGAGCAGGGGAGGCTCCGGAAGATCTACCGCAACGGGTCGTTCCAGGACGTTCAGCTGGGCCACGTCAGGCCCCGCTATGATCTGCTCGACGTCGCACGTTACAACCGGATGCCGGTCCAGACGACGCGGGGCTGCCCGCTGCACTGCGAGTTCTGCGCGGCCTCGCGCATCTTCGGCGGCTACAAGCTCAAGCCGGTCGACGCCGTGGTGCGCGAGATCCGGGAGATCAAGAAGCGTTGGAAGCGGCCCTTCATCGAGTTCGCCGACGACAACACCTTCGTGAACAAGACGTGGAGCAAGGAGCTGGTTCGCGCGGTTGCGGAGGAGGGCGTCCGCTGGTTCACGGAGACGGACGTCTCGGTGGCCGAGGATCCCGAGCTGCTCGACCTGCTCTCGAAGAGCGGCTGCCGGCAGCTGCTGATCGGCTTCGAGTCGCCGACGCCCGCGGCGCTCCAGGGGATGGACAGGGCCGGATGGAAGGCCTCGCGCTACAAGGAATACCGGACCGCGATCGACGCGATCCAGGACCACGGGATCTCCGTGAACGGCTGCTTCATCGTGGGGAACGACACGGACACGCCTGACATCTTCCCGCAGATCGAGCGCTTCGCGAAGTCGAGCGGCCTCGCGGACGTGCAGGTGACGGTGCTTACGCCCTTCCCGGGGACCTCGCTGCACGAGCGGCTGAAGCGGGAGGGCCGGCTCCTGCGGGAGCACTACTGGGAGCGCTGCACGCTCTTCGACGTCAACTTCGTCCCCCGGCAGATGAGCGTCCAGGAGCTGGAACAGGGCCTGGAATACCTGATGGGATCGCTCTACACGACGGAGGAGTCCGCGCGGCGCCGAGACGCCTTCGTCGCCCGGGCGCGGAAGGGCTTGAGGACCGCGGGATGACCGGCGCGCGCAACATCAAGGCCGGTCTCGTGTTGCTGGCCCTCTCGCTCGCGGGCGGCCTGGCGATGTCGCTCTACGCGTTCGTCCCGATGATCCCGGTCCCGGCGGGGCTGGAGCACTACGACGACGTCGCCCGCCGCCTGCTCCGGCTCGCTCACGTCGCCGCGGTGATGGTCCCCTTGCTGAACATCCTCCTCGGCCTCCTGCTCGACCGCCTCCGCCTCTCCCCGGCGATGAGGGAGCTGACGAGCTTCCTCCTCCTGGCGGGGGCGCTCGGGCTTCCCCTCGCGCTCGCCGCGGAGGGATTGTCTCCGGTCGCGCGGGGCTGTCACCTGGCCGGCCCGCCGGCGATCGCGACGACGCTCGGGGCCGCGCTCGCCACGATCGGCGCGCTCCGCACCCCGGCCGCCCAGCTGCTGGGCCGCCGGGGGCCGGAGGCCTGAGTTTTTCTGGGTCTCCGCGCCTCCCTTGCTTAAGATCTGCCCTGTGACGATCTACCGCGGCCATCTTCTCACGCCCGTGCGCGGGGGCGGCTGGGTGGATATCCCCGACGGCGCGCTCGAAGTGCGCGACGGCGTCATCGCGTCCGTGGGACGGGGACGCAAGCACGACTTCGACCTGCGTCCCAACCTGATCATCCCGGGCTTCGTCGACACCCACGCCCACGTGCCGCAGCTCTCCGTCTGCGGCGTCCATCCGGACGGCCTGCTCCTCTGGCTGCGCAAGTGGGTCTATCCGATCGAGGCGGAGTTCCAGGGAGGGCGCGCGGTCGAGCTCACGCGGCGCTTCTTCCAGGAGATGCTCGCCAACGGCACGACGGCCGCGGCGCTCTACACGTCGGCCTTGCCCGAGTCGGTGGACGCCTGCTTCGAGGCGGCGCGGGACGCCGGGGTCCACGCCTGGATCGGGCCGCCGCTCATGGACGTCGGCGCCTACCGCCGGGCGCGCGTCCTCCAGGAGGCCGAGGAGCTGGCGCGGCGCTGGGACTCGAAGAAGCAGCGCTTTGCCGTGACCCCTCGCTACGCGCTTTCCTGCACGCAGGAGCTGCTCGAGGGCGCCGGCGACCTGGCGCGGCGCCTCGCCCTTCCGATCCAGACCCACCTCAACGAGAACCCCGACGAGATCCGCGAGGTGCGCCACCGCTTCCACAAGCCCTACATCGACGTCTACGACGAGGCCGGGCTCACCGGCCCCCTCTCCCTGTTCGCCCATTGCGTCCACATGGGCAAGCGCGACTGGAAGAAAGTCCGGCGCGTCTCGCATTGCCCGACCTCGAACCTCTTCCTGAAGAGCGGCGTCCTCGACTGGCCCTCGGCGCGGCGCTCGGGGGCTCTGATGAGCCTGGGCAGCGACGTCGGCGCGGGGCCGGAGCTCTCGCTCTACCGGGTGATGCGCTGCGCCTGGGAGGTCCACGCGGTCGCTTCGGCGAAAGGCCCCGGCCCGGAGGAGATCCTCCGGATGGCGACGCTGGGGGGCGCCGAGACGCTGGGCTTCGAGGACATCGGCTCGCTGGAGCCCGGCAAGTCCGCGGACTTCCAGGTGCTCGACTGGAACCAGATCGTCCCCGCGGGCGCGCCGCCGGCCGAGTCCGCCCACGACCTCGTCTCCCGCATCGTCCATCGCGGCAACCGGGCGGCGATCCGGCAGGTCTACGTGGCGGGAAGGCTCTCCGTCGACCCCGCGCGGGCCTGACGCCATGTGGGACGCGGACCAGTATGAGCGCTTCCGCGGCGAGCGGTCGCGGCCCTTCTTCGATCTGCTGACGCGCATCCCCGACCGGTCGTACCGCACTCTCATCGACCTCGGCTGCGGCACCGGCGACCTGACCGCCGCGCTGGCCGACCACTGGCCCGAGGCGCGCGTCACCGGGGTGGATCTGTCGGCCGAAATGCTGGCGCCGGCGAAGGCACGGGCGGTGGAAGGGCAGCTGGAGTTCGTCCAGGCGGACATCGCGTCGTGGCGCCCGCCGGCGCCCGTCGAGCTGGCCGTGTCGAACGCCGCCTTCCAATGGGTGAAGGACCAGCCCGCGCTGCTGAAGCACGTCGTCTCGACGCTCGCGCCGAAGGGGGTGCTCGCCGTCCAGATCCCCGACAACTTCGGCTCCCCGTCGCACACGCTCCTCGACGAGGTGGAGGAGGGTGGCCCCTGGAGGGAGAAGCTCCGCACGCGCCACCGGCACGACGGCGTCCTCCCGCTTTCCGGATACGTCGAGCTGCTCTGGGGCGTAGGAATGGACGTCGACGCGTGGGAGATGACGTATCATCACGTGCTCGCGGGGGCGGACGCGGTGCTGGAATGGATGAAGGGGACCGCGCTGCGTCCGATCCTGGCGGCGCTGGAGGACCCGGAGCGCCGCGACTTCCTGGGCGCCTACGGCGCGAAGCTGCGGACGGCCTATCCTCCCTCCGCGCAGGGGACGCTGTTTCCCTTTCGCCGGATCTTCTTCGTCGCGAGGAAGCCATGAGGATCCTGTCGTTCCAGCCGACGTCGACGGAGATGGTCTACGCGCTGGGCGCCGGGCGCTCGATCGTCGGCGTCTCGCACGAGTGCAGCTATCCTCCGGCGGCGCGGAAGAAGCCGGTCGTCTCGACCAGCCTGATCGATCCGGAGACGATGTCGAGCGGCGAGATCGACCGCGCGGTCGCCGCGGCGGCGAAGGAGGGGACGAGCCTCTACCGGATCGACCGCGACCTGGTCCGCCGGCTCAAGCCCGACGTCCTGCTCACACAGAGCCTCTGCGAGGTCTGCGCGACCTCGCCGTCGGATCTGCGGGACGTGCTGCAGCTCGTGAAGCCGAAACCGCGGGTGCTGGCGCTGCACGCCCACGACTTCGAAGGGATGTTCGCCGATCTGAGGGAGCTCGGCGATCTCCTGGGCAGGGACGCGAGGCCCCTGGAGCGGGCGCTGCGCCGCCGGATCGAAGCGGTACGGAAGCGGTCTCGGAAGCTGCCGAAGCGGCGCGTGTTCTGCATGGAGTGGCTGGATCCGGTTTTTGCGAGCGGCCACTGGGTTCCCGAGATGGTGGACTTGGCGGGCGGCCGCGATCCGCTGGCCTCGAAGGGGAAGGAGTCGCGCCGGGTCGAGTGGCCGGCGGTGGTCGACGCCTCGCCCGAGGTGCTGATCCTGATGCCCTGCGGGCTGAGCCGCGAGCGGACGCTGCGCGAGCTGCCGCGGGTCACGGAGCGGCCCGGATGGGAATCGATTCCCGCGGTGCGGAACGGGGAGGTCTGGCACGCCGACGGGCCGTCGTATTTCAACGGCGCGGGTCCGCGGTTGGTCGACGGCCTGGAGATCCTGGCGGAGATCCTGCACCCCGCAGAGTTCCCGCGGCGACACCGCCGGGGCTACGCAAGGCTCAAGCCGTAGTCCGCTACTCCCGGGGGATCATCACGGCCATCGAGTCGCCGGACTTGGGGTGGGTGGCCTGGAAGACCCGGAAGCCCATGCCGCACTCGGGGCACTTCACGATCTCGCGGTGGTAGCCGTCCTTCAGCTTGATGGTCGCGCGGCAGAAGCAGAGGATGAGGTCGCCGATGATCTCCTGGGCGCCGACGTCCGACTTCGCCATCTGGAGGAAGCGCTCCTTGGCGGCGAGGCCCGAGGCGCCGGTCGCGGAGGGGGCGGTCGGGGCCTTGTTGAAGACCTTGTTGGGAGGCGGCGCCGGAGCCTTCGCCGGCTTGGGCGGCGGGGGCGGCGGCGCCTTGGCCGCGGGCGCGGCGGGCGCCTTCGTCCCGGGGAGCTTCTTCGTGACGGGGGCCGCCACCAGCGGGCGGAGCACCAGGATGCCGGCCCCGCCGGCCTTCGGCTTCTTGATCATCGCCGTGTAGTCGGCGTCGCAGGCGCTGCAGGTGTAGACGGAATCGACGCCGCCGGATTCGACGGTGATGAGCGCGCCGCAGACGCACTTGGCGGTGTGGACCTCCTGGCCCTTGCCCTTCTGCACCCGCTGGGAGAGGGTCTGGTCCTTCACCAGGATCCCCAGCCTCACCTTCTTGGTGCGGGAGTCGATCGCGACGGCGACCTCGAGCGTCATCCCGCACTCGGGGCATGCGATCTCCTGCGTGGTCTCGTTGGGGTCGATCTCGAGCGAGGCGCCGCAGGGGCACGACACGGACATTCCGCTTTTCTGCTCTGCCATGCGGCCATCATACGAAGCGGGTCGGCGGAGGGAAAGCTTCTCGTGGTTCTCCTTGCGAAAATGTGCGCCGGATGTTTAGATCACTCCGCGATGTCCGCACCGTTCCAGATCGGCACGACGCCGAATCCGAACTCGATCCGCGTGGGCCTGGCCGAGGCGAAGTTCGCCAAGCCGACCACGTACCGCTCCGCCCAGGAGGCCGCGGCCGATCCGCTGGTCCAGGCGCTGTTCGGGATCGCGGGCATCACCCAGGTGTTCACCCTCAACAACTTCATCACCATCTCGAAGGATCCCGCCTCCTCCTGGGACAAGATCGAGCCCAAGGTCGCCGAAGTCCTCATGGCGAAGCTCAATGGGTAGCTGGAGCCCCTTCGCCGACGCCGTCCTCTCGGGTCGGGACCTCACGAAAGCCGAGGCGCTCTCGGTGCTCCGCGCCCCGGACGAGGATCTGCTCGACCTGCTTCACGCGGCCTACCGCGTCCGGCGCCACCACCACGGCAACAAGGTCAAGATCCACGTCCTCGAGAACGCGATGAGCGGGATGTGCCCCGAGGACTGCCGCTTCTGCTCCCAGTCGAACATCGCCACGGGCGAGATCGAGCGATACCGGCTCCAGTCGAAGGAGGAAATGGTCGCCGCGGCGCGCGAGGCGAAGAAGGCGGGGGCCTACAAGTACTGCATCGTGACCTCGACGCGGGGCCCCAACACGCAGCAGCTCGACACGATCTGCGCGGCGGTGAAGGAGATCAAGGAATCGGTCGGGATCCGGGTCTGCACGTCGCTCGGCATCCTCGAACGCGAACAGGCCTTCCGGCTCAAGGACGCCGGCGTCGACCGCTTCAACCACAACCTGGAGTCGAGCGCGCGCCACTTCCCGGAGATCTGCACGACGCACAGCTACGAGGACCGCGTCCGGACGATCGGCTACGTCCAGGAGGCGGGGATGGAGTCCTGCTGCGGCGGGATCGTGGGGATGGGGGAGAAGGACGAGGACCTGGTCGATCTGGCCTTCGAGCTGCGCCGGCTGGGGGTGACCTCGATCCCGATCAACTTCCTGGATCCGCGGCCCGGCACGCCGCTGGGCCGGCAGCCGAAGCAGGATCCGAGGAAGTGCCTCAAGGTCCTCTGCATGGTGCGCTTCGTGAACCCGCCCCGGGACATCCGCTGCGCGGGCGGCCGGGAGGTGGTGCTCGGGTCGATGCAGCCCCTCGCGCTCTATCCCTGCAACTCGATCTTCACCAACGGATACCTCACCACGGGCGGGAACAGCGACGACGCGGACGCCCGGATGATCCGCGAGATGGGCTTCGAGATCTACCGGGAGTAGGGGCGGCGCTTTCGCACAATTTCCGGGCCGGGGCCGGACGTTGTAGAGTTGCTCGAGCGGACATTCTTTATGGCTTCGCCCACCGTGATCCCGAGGACCGATCCCCGCGCGCGCACCCTCCTCGGCCTCTGCCTCACGCTCTGCTGCGGTTTCTACATCCTCGAGATGGTCGGGTTCCTGCTCCTCCAGGAGCGGCTGGGCGACGGACCGCTGGCGCAGATCCTGGCCCAGCGCAACGCCCTCTTCAGCCTGGGGAAGGGCAGCATGCCGCTCTCGGCGGCCGTGGGCCTGCTGATCCACGCCGGGATGGCCGCGCTGATGAGCGCCGCGCTCCAGCGGATGTGGCTTCGCAACCGCCGCCTCGCCCTGTCGATGGTCCTGCTGATCTTCGTGGCCTTCCAGGGCGCGCTGGTGGCGCTGGCGATCGGAAAGATTTGAACCCGGCGGCGGGCCGCGGCGGCCGATTCCGTGAGGGAAAGGTCCGGGCCCGCAGTCGCAAGTTATAATTAGAGTCAGTCATGGGCGATGGTCAGAAGCGCGGGGATGTGATCGTGTTTTCGCCCGATCCCGGCATCCGGGCGGAACTCGAGAACGGGCTGAAGGAACAGCCGTACCGGGTCGTCCCTGCGGCCACGGCCGCCGAGTCGGATCTCGCCGCGAGATCGGCTTCCGCGGAGATGGCGGTCGTGGACTCCCAGGCCGGATCGACGATCGAGCACATGGTCCGGCTCCGCAAGCTGAATCCTGCGCTGGGGTTCATGCTCATCATCGGCGACCACGAGACGACGATCGCGGTCGAGGCCGCGCGTGCCGGCGCCTACGACTTCCTCATCCGGCCGATCGACGGCTACCGGAGCGCCGTCCGGCTCCGCGTGGCGCTGGAGAAGCACTCCCGGGCGCTCGAGGAGCGGGCCTACACCGTAGCCCTCGAGGAGCGGCTCAACAACCGCACCGGGGAGGTGATGGCGAGCCGCGACCGGATCAAGACGCAATTCATCAACACGATCCGCGCGCTGGAGAAGGCCCTGCAGGCGAAGAACGTCTACACCGAGG
>JACQFK010000255.1 GCA_016200125.1 Planctomycetota bacterium | reverse complement strand
CCGGCCCTCGACGTAGTCCATGGCGATGAAGGGAAGGGGAGGCCCGCTGCGCGGCTTCGTCTGCCCGATCTCGTGGATCGCGACGATTCCGGGGTGGCGGAGCTGGGCGGCGATCGCTGCCTCGCGCCGCATCCGTTCCACCGCGGTGGGATCGCTGATCTCCTCTTTGAGGACCTTGATCGCGACGCGGCGACGGAGGTCGGGGTCCTCGGCCTCGAACACGACGCCCATGCCGCCGCGGCCGAGCTCGCGGATGAGCGAGTACTTCCCGATCTTCACCCCTTCCGGCAGCTGGGGCGGCCGGTCGGGCTTCTTCTGGGCGGCGAGGGCCCGGAGCAGCTGTTCGCCCGTGATGTACTTGTGCCGGAGCAGGAGCTCGCCGATGAGGACGTGGGGCGTCGTGACCTTCTGCTCCGCGAGGCACTCCTCGAGCTGGGAGTCGGTGACGTAGCCGCGCGACACGGCGATCTCGCCGAGCGGGGCGTCCGGCCCCGGGAGCTCGTCGGCGGCGTCGTCGAGGAACTTGCGGATGTCGCCGAGCGCGCCCGTCCGGGCCGCGTCGGGCTCCGGCGGCGGATCGCCCCCGGGCCCGGAGGACGCCGAAGGAAGGTCGGTCGTCGTGCTCATCCTCTGACGATCTTTTCGAACTCCGTCATGACCTCGTCCTCGGAGGCCGAGTAGTCCCGGATCCGCTCCAGGACGATCTCGCGGAGGACGGCGCGGCAGCGGGCCAGGCGCTTGCGGACGTCCGACTCGCGCAGGCCGAGCTGCGCGGCGACGTCGGCGTAGGTCTTCCCCTCCAGCTCGCCCTTGAGGAAGCGGCTGGACTCCGACGCGCCGCCCGACTCGTCGTCCGGGAGACAGTACAGCCGAAACACGTCGAAGAGATTCGAGGATCCCTCCTTCTTGAGTCGGATCTCCAGGTCGCGGATGGAATTGCGGAGCACGGTCTTGATCCATTCGCGGTCGAAGGCCTTCTCGGGGTCGACGGTCGGATGGGCGTCGCGGACCTCCTCGAAGCGGAAGAGGAAGAGGCCCTCTCCGGGCCGCCGCGCCTGCTCGCGCCGGGCGGCGTCGATCATGAAGTTCTTGAGCGCCCGCTTGAGGAAGCCGCGGAAGCTGCCGCGCTCGGGGCTGAGGCGCTCCCAGTCCTTGCGCTCGATGAGGCGGGCGAAGAAGTCCTGGGTGAGGTCCTTGGCGTCCTCGACGCTCTTCTTCCCGGCGGCGCGGAGATAGAGGTAGGCGGGCTTCCAGTAGAGATAGATCAGCCGCTCGAGGTGCTCGCGGTGGGCCTTCCCCACGCCGCGGATCAGGCTCCAGGAGGTGGACGGGAAGTCCCTCCGGGAGCCGCCGATCGAGGTATCTCCCTTTCCCGCCATAGAGTTCCTATACACGACGCAGACCGGAAAAAGAACTCTAATCCCGCATCCCGCGTGCAGAAGGGGGAGCGGACCCTCTTTCCGGGATTTCGGATTCAGGATTCCGGATTCCCGTTTTCGAAGGACGATTCCGGGACCCCCCCGTATTGCCCTCTGAACAAATGGGAGGCATGAACATGATGACGAAGAGTGGATGGTTGGCCGCGTTCGCGGCGCTCGCGATGGCGGTCGGTTGCGGCGAGGGCGGCGGCGCCCCGGCGGGCGGCCCGAACCCGTCCCAGAAGGCCTCGGCCCAGACGGCCGACGCCGGCACGTCCAGCATCGAGACGACCCAGGATGCCGCCAACGACGCGCTCGTCGAGAGCGGCGCGCCCGGATCGACGTCGGCGAAGACCGGCTCCTCCAAGTCGTCCACGGCGGGGACGACGATCAACTACCAGGCCAGCGTGACCGTCACGGTCGACCTGGACGTCTTGAACTCCTCGGGCCAGGACGCCTTCCCGAACGCGACCGGCCAGTTCTCGGTCTCGGCGACCGGCACGGTCGTCGGCGACGCGATGAACGGGCAGGTCACCTACGCGGTCCACGTCGCGTGGATCACGGACGGCGTGTTCACCGACCCGGCCTGCGGCGACAAGGCGACCGTGGCCTCGGGCAGCAACTGGAACTACAGCCTGGTGATCCAGTGGGCGAAGGTCGACGACCTCAACTGGTCGATCCAGGCGACCTCGGACGTGGCCGGCGCGCTGAGCGCCACGGTCGTGCACAACCTGAAGACCTGGACCGTGACGGGCACGGTGACGCGGCATGCGAGCGCGTCCTTCAGCCGGACCGCCGGGAACTACGCCTTCACCTTCGGGATCAACGGCCAGCGGACCGTGGTGGTCAGCGACGGAACCGAGACCCACACCGTGATCAGCACGATGACGGCCCTGGACCACATCGTGATCGAGATCGACGGCGTGGTGTTCGGACCCTACACCTGGGCCCAGATCCTCTGGTGGTTCGCCTTCAACTGCAACGCCTAAGGCGGTACTGACCCTCCGTGCGAAGCCCGCCTCCCTCGGACCGAGGGGGGCGGGCTTCCCTGTTTTCAGGCCCGATTCGAGAGTCGAACAATTGGGCCCCTCCATATGTCACAATGGGCAAATCAGACCGGAGGAACGACCCCGATGCGCAGCCTGACTCTCCTCGCCCTCGCCGTCCTGCTCCCGGCCGCCGCGCCTGACGACGACTCCGCGCCGGACTTCACGCTCGCGGAGGTCTCGGGCAAGACCGTCACGCTCTCCTCGCTCAAGGGAAAGAAGGCGGTCGTCCTCGTCTTCGCCGGCATCGAGTGCCCCCGCTCCACGGCCTCCGAGGCGCGGCTGGGCGACCTGGCCCGGAAGTACGGCGAGCAGGGCGTCGCGTTCTACGTGATCAACTCCAACTGGAGCGAGACCGTCGAAGCCATCCAAGAGCGGGTGACCCGCGTCGGCTTCCCCATCCCGGTGCTCAAGGACACGCGGAACAAGGTGGCGGACCTCTACCGGATCGACACGCAGCCGACCGCGCTGCTGATCGACGCCGAGATGAAGATCCGCTACCGGGGGCTGATCGACGACCACAAGAGCGAGGAGCTGGTCAAGCATCCCTATCTGAAGGACGCCCTCGAAGCGCTGCTGGCCGGGAAGGCGGTCGAAAACCCCGAGACCAAGGCCGTGGGCTGCGCGCTGCAGAAGCTGGGCGCCGGGAGCGTGACGTCGGACGGCACGACCTACGCCAAGCACGTGGCGCGGATCCTGAACGACAACTGCGTGACCT
>JACQFK010000254.1 GCA_016200125.1 Planctomycetota bacterium | reverse complement strand
CGGCGCCCGACCCCGACGGCGCCGGCGGCGCCTACGCGATGGGCCAGGCGCTCAAGGACGCGGGCCTCAAGCCCGAGCAGATCTCCTACATCAACGCGCACGGCACGTCCACGCCGCTCAACGACAAGATCGAGACCGCGGCGATCAAGAGGACCTTCGGCGACCACGCCAAGCGGATCCCGATCAGCTCGACCAAGTCGATGATCGGCCACCTGCTGGGCGCCGCGGCCGCGCCCAGGAGGTGGCCGACCATCGATTTGGTCGAACTGACCGGGATCTTGCGGGCCCGATCCCCGAAGACGCGCTTGATCGCGGCGGTTTCGATCTTGTCGTTGAGCGGAGTCGAGGTGCCGTGCGCATTGATGTAGGAGATCTGCTCGGGCTTGAGGCCCGCGTCCTTGAGCGCCTGGCCCATCGCGTAGGCGCCGCCGGCGCCGTCGGGGTCGGGCGCCGTGATGTGGTAGGCGTCGTCGCTGTTGCCGATGCCCAGGACCTCGGCGTAGATCTTCGCGTCGCGCGCCAGGGCGTGCTCCAGCTTCTCGAAGACCAGGATGCCGGCGCCTTCGCCGAGGAGGAAGCCGTCGCGGTTCTTGTCGAAGGGGCGCGAGGCCTTCTCGGGCGCGTCGTTGCGCGTCGAGAGCGCGCCCATGTTGGCGAAGCCGGCGAGCGACAGGTAGGTGAGCGCGGCCTCGCTGCCGCCGGTGAGCATGACGTCGGCGTCGCCGTACTGGATCGTGCGGAGCGCGGTGCCCATCGCGTGGTTGGCGGAGGCGCAGGCCGAGGCCACGCCCCAGTTGGGGCCGCCGAGGCCGAAGGCGATGGCGATCTGGCCCGCCGCGGCGTTGAGCATCATCTTGGGGACGAAGAAGGGGCTGATCCGGCCGGCCCCCTTCTCGAGGTACTTCTTGTCCTGCTCCTGGAGCTCGTGGAGGCCGCCGATGCCGCTGGCGATGATGGCGCCGCAGCGGAAGCGGTCGAGCTTCGAAAAGTCGATCTTCGAGTCCTCGACCGCCTGCTGGGCGGCCGCGACGGCGTACTGGGCGAAGGGATCCATCCGCTTCGCTTCCTTGGGGTCGATCACGGCGGCGGGGTCGAAATTCTTGATCTCCGCCCCGAAGGTGACGGAGTGTCCCGTGATGTCGAATTTCGTGATTTTCGCGGCGCCGCTTTTCCCGGTCAGGAGGGCGTTCCAGAAGGCGTCGACGCTGTTGCCGACCGGCGTGATGGCGCCGAGTCCGGTGATGACGACCCTATTTCTTGTCGGTGGCATTCTTCTCGATGTAGCTGATCGCGTCCCCCACGGTCTGGATCTTCTCGGCCGCGTCGTCGGGGATGGAGAGGTCGAAGGCGTCCTCGATCTCCATGACCAGCTCGACGGTGTCGAGCGAATCGGCGCCCAGGTCGTTCACGAACGAAGAGGTCTTCGAAATCTTGTCCTTGGCCACGCCGAGCTGCTTGGAGACGATCTCGATGACCTTGGCTTCGATCTCGGCCGCTGACGCCATAGCTCCTCCGTCAATCGGGAATAGTCGAGGGGCCCCGTTAATGGGGGCGAATTATATGGACGATATATCGGCAATTCAAGGATTAACTCTTGAGGACAGAGTTTGACGGGGGCGCCGGCGGCGTTTAGGCTGTCACGATGGACCTGAGAGGCGGAGCGGCGGTCGTCAGCGGGGCGGGCCGGGGCATCGGCCGGGCGATTGCGGAGGCCCTGGCCCGGGAGGGGATGAAGCTCGTCCTCGGCGGCCTGACGCCGGAACGGCTGGAGCAGGCGGCCCGGGAGCTCCGGGCGGCGGGAGCCGAGGTGGAGACCGTCGCGGGAGACGTGGGGGACGAGGCGGTCGCCGCGCGGCTCGTGGAGGCCGCGATCCGCCGCTTCGGGCGGATCGACGTGCTGGTCAACAACGCCGGGATCGGCCACCAGGGCCGGCTCGAGGACATGGCTCCCGCCGAGTTCGACCGCGTCTACCGGACCAACGTCCGCGGCCCCTTCCTGCTCATGAAGGCGGCGATCCCCGCGATGCGGAAGCAGAAGAGCGGAACCCTCGTGAGCCTGGCGTCCCTGGCGGGGCGCAATCCGGTGCCGATGCGGGCGGCCTACGCCGCCACGAAGTGGGCGCTGATCGGCCTCTCCCGGTCGGTGCTCCAGGAGATCCGGAAGGACGGGATCCGCGTGATCATCCTTGAGCCGGGGTCGACGCTCACCGAGTTCGGCCACGATGCGGCCAAGATGGCCCAGGCGGAAAAGCTGCTGCGTCCCGAGGATGTGGCCTCCGTGCTCGTCGGGGCGCTCAAGCTGCCCGACCGCGCGACCGTCTCCGAGATCGAGATCCGGCCCACCGACCCGCCGGTGTGAGGCATCACGCATCTCGGAAGAGTCGTTCCCCCTCCGGCTCCCCCCGGGGGAGTGCCAGGGGGACCCTTCTGCCGTGATGCGTGAGGCGGCCTACGCCCGGTCCTGGTTGAGTTCCAGGAGGACGCCGAAGGTCTCCTTGGGGCGCAGGAAGGTGACCCACTTGCCGCCCGCGCCCACCTTGGGCTCGTCCCAGAGCGGGCTGTAGCCCTTCTCCTTGAGCTCGCGGATCGCCTCGCGGATGTCCTCGACCTCGAGGCAGACGTGGTGGATGCCCTCGCCTCGGGAGCCCAGGAATTTGGAGATGACCGGCTCGCCGTCGAGCGGCTCGAGCAGCTCGAGGACCGATTCCCCCGCGCCGACCTTCACGACCTTGAGCTTCATGTCGGCGAGGGTCTCGCGGGCCACGACGGGGAGCCCCAGCACCTCGGTGTAGAACTTCGCGGCCGCCTCGGCGGAGCGGCAGGCCATGCCGAGATGCTCGATCTTGCGGATCTTCACGGGTAGCGGCCCGCGGTCTCTTCGAAGGAGTCGAAGATCCTCTGCACCTGCTCCCTCGGCGTCTTCATCGCGGGGAGGATGGCGATCCCTTTCCCCATGGCCGCCACGAACAGGATGCGGCGGCCGATGCGGCAGTAGTGGACCGTGTTGCCCTTGGGCTTGAAGCGGTAATCGATGGCGCGGACCTCCGGCAGGGAGGGGATCAGGCCGGCCTTCGGAAGCACGACGAGCTGCACCGAGGTGTTCTGGACGAGATAGTTGCGGAGCAGGGTGCCCTCGACCTCGGGGCCCCCGAAGAGGTCGCGCCCGTCGCCGGGAAGCACGTGCTTGTCCGGCTCGTTCGAGGTCGAGCGGAACTCGGCCTTCAGGCCGTCGCCGATCCAGGCCTCGAGCCAGGGATCCTCGGGTTCCGGCAGCTTCCGCTCGGCGGCGAGCAGCAGGCCGTAGAGGAGGCCCGCCACGACGACTCCGCAGGCCAGAGGCGGCAGCAGCGGTCTCATGAGAGGGGTTTCCCCTGGTCGTGACGTCCGTAGCGTTCCACCAGCGCGTCGCAGATCTCGCCGAGCGTCGCCCCGGCCTTCACGCCGTTCAGGACCGCGGGGAAGAGGTTCTCGTCCCGGTCCGCCGCGGCGCGGAGGGAGGAGAGGGCGCCTTCGACCGCGGTCTTCGACCGCGCCGCCTTGCGCCGCTCCAGCGCGTCGCGCCGTTCCGTCCGGGTCTTCTCGTCGACCTTGAGGACCTTGATCCCGGAGCCGTTGCCCGGCTCTTCGTACTTGTTCACGCCGACGACGACCCGCTTGCCCTCCTCGATCTCCCGCTGGACGGAGAGCGCGCTCCGCTCGATCTCGGCCTTCTCGAATTCGAGCGCCGCGGGGGCGCCGCCGAGCCCGTCGATCTTCCGGAGGTAGGCCAGCGCCTCCGCCTCGAGCCGGTCGGTCTCCTCCTCGATCTGGAAGGAGCCGCCGAAGGGGTCGGCGACGTCGCAGAGGCCCGTCTCGTGGGCGAGGATCTGCTGGGTGCGGAGGGCGAGCTTGGCGGCCTCCTCGCCGGGCAGGGCGAGGGCCTCGTCCTTGGCGTTCGTGTGGAGCGACTGGGTGCCGCCCAGGAGCGCGGCCATCGCCTGCAGCGTCACCCGGACGACGTTGTTGTGGGGCTGCTGCGCGGTCAGCGTCGAGCCCGCCGTCTGCGTGTGGAAGCGCAACTGCTGGGCCCGCGGGTCCTTCGCCTTGAAGCGGTCGCGCATGATCCCGGCCCAGAGGCGCCGGGCGGCGCGGAACTTGGCGATCTCCTCGATGAAGTCGTTGTGGGCGTTGAAGAAGAAGCTGACGCGCCGGCCCAGCGCGTCGGCGTCGAGCCCGCGCCGCAGCGCGGCCTCCAGGTAGGCGATTCCGTTGGCGATCGTGAAGCCGAGCTCCTGCGCCGCCGTCGAGCCCGCCTCGCGGATGTGGTAGCCCGAGACGCTGATGAAGTTCCACTGGGGCATATGGCGGCAGGCGTGCTCGATCACGTCGACGGCGATCTTCAGCGACGGCTTCGGCGGGAAGATGTAGCAGCCGCGCGCGACGAACTCCTTGAGGATGTCGTTCTGGACGGTGCCGCCGAGCGAGGCCGGCGGGATCCCGCGCTTCTCCGCGGTCGCCACGTGGAGCGCGAGGAGGACGATCGCGGTCGCGTTGATCGTCATGGAGACCGTGACCTTGTCGAGCGGGATGTCGGCGAAGAGCGCCTCCATGTCGTCGAGCGACGCGATCGAGACGCCGGACTTGCCGACCTCGCCCCGGGCCATCGCGTGGTCGGGGTCGTAGCCCATCTGGGTCGGCAGGTCGAAGGCGACGGAGAGTCCCGTCTGGCCCCGCTCCAGCAGGTAGCGGTAGCGGCGGTTGGTCTCCTCGGCGGTGGCGTAGCCCGCGTACTGCCGGAAGGTCCAGGGACGCTCCGCATACATCCGGGGGTAGATCCCCCGGGTGAAGGGATACTGCCCGGGCTGGGAGTCGTCCATCGGAGGGGGATTATAGCAGAGTCGGAGCCGTCAGGGGATCAGCGACTTGATCTTCGCGTTGAGCTCCGGATGGAGGAAGCAGGCCGCGACGGCGCCGGCGACGAGGAGCAGCAGCAGGAGCTTGCCCCAGGGGAAGGAGGACTTCCGCTTCTGCGGAAGGGCCCCCTTGGGGATCTGGAGCTGTTCCTTCCTCTTGAACTGGGTGCCCTGGCCGCAGTAGACGCACTTGGCGCCCGACGCGAGCGGGCGTCCGCAGGAGGGGCAGCTCATCGGCATGGGAATATTCTACCCGATGACGAACAAGGTTTGCCCTTTTTCCACCGCCTGGCCGGGCTGGACCTCGATCGATTTCACGGCGCCGTCCCGCGGGGCGGCGATCTCGTTCTCGAGCTTCATGGCGTCGAGGCAGCAGACCGGCTGGTCCTTCTTCACCGGCTCGCCCGCCTTCAGGAGCACCTTCGTGATCAGGCCCGGGATCGGCGCGCGCACCTCGGCGGTCGCCGAGGCGGCCGCCCCGCCGCCCACCACCTTCGCCAGGAGCTCCGACTTCGGGTCCCGGACGACGACCTCGTACTCGATCCCCTCGATGTGGAGCGAGTAGACGCCGTCGCGGCGGTCCCAGCCGAAATCGAGCCGGCGGTCGCCCAGGAACGCGGTGCGGATCGACCATTTCTGGTCGTCGAAGGCGACGACCATCTCCTTCCCGTTGCAGCGGACGAGGAGGCGGTCGCGGTCGGGCTGGATGTCCAGCTCGAAGTCGTGGCCGTTGGAGTGGGAGAAGAATTTCACAGGTCCTCTCGGAAGGCCATCTTCCAGGGGGAGATCGGGCGCGGGCTGGCGTACTTCGGCGTCATCTGCTCGCGCCGGAGGAATTCGAGGGCGGCGGCGAGGATCGCGGCCTCCTCATGGTGGTCGGCCTTGACGTCCTTGAAGTCGAACTCCTGGTCCACGAAGCGGGTGTGGATGCGGCCGGCGCGGAACTTCCGGTTCTGGAAGAGCTGGATCTGGAAGGGGATCGTGGTCTGGACGCCCACGACCTTGAACTCGCGGAGCGCGCGGAGCATCCGCTCGACCGCGACGGCGCGGTCCTCGGCCCAGACGATGAGCTTCGCGATGAGCGAGTCGTAGAAGACCGTGACCTGCGACCGGATGCGGAGGTCGCTGTCCACGCGGACGAAGGGCCCGGCGGGGAAGCGGACCGCGGCGACCTCGCCCGTCGCGGGGGCGAAGCCGCTGAAGGGGTCCTCGGCGCAGATGCGCGTCTCGATGGCGTGGCCGCGCCGCCGCACCTCGTCCTGGCGCAGCGGGAGCTTCTCGCCGGCCGCGACCGCGATCTGCATCTGCACGAGATCGAGGCCGGTGACCATCTCCGTGACCGGGTGCTCCACCTGGAGGCGCGAGTTGACCTCGAGGAAGTAGAAGCGGCCCTTCTCGTCGAGCAGGAACTCGCAGGTTCCGGCGTTCTCGTAGCCGACGCTCTTGACGACCTTCTTCGCCGTCTCGCCCATCGCCTCGCGGAGCTTCTCGTCGACCGCGACCGAGGGGCTCTCCTCGACCAGCTTCTGGTGGCGGCGCTGGACGGAGCACTCGCGCTCGCCGAGGTGGATCACGCTGCCCCGGCGGTCGCCGAAGACCTGGATCTCGACGTGGCGCGGCCGGGAGATGTACTTCTCGACGAAGACGCTGCTGTTGCCGAAGGCGTGGCCCGCCTCGCTGGCGGCCTCGCGGAGCGCGCGGGCGGCCTCCTTCTCCTCGCGCACGACGCGGAGGCCCTTGCCGCCGCCGCCGCCCGCGGCCTTGAGGAGGAGCGGGTAGCCGTGCTCGCGGCCGAAGGAGAGGACCTGGGCCTCGTCGACCTGCCCGGAGATGCCAGGGACGACGGGGACGCCCAGCTTCTGCGCCGTCTTGCGGGCGGCGATCTTGTTGCCCACGGCGCGCATCGTGGCCGGGCCGGGGCCGATGAACTTCAGCTTCGCCTTTGCGCAGGCCTCGGAGAAGTCCGCGTTCTCGGAGAGGAATCCGTATCCCGGGTGGATCGCCTGGGCGCCCGACTTCCGGGCGATCCCGAGGATCTTGTCCATCCGGAGATAGCTTTCGCGCGCCGGGGCGGGCCCGATGCCGTAGGCCTCCTCGGCGTGGGAGACGTAGTTGGACCAGCGGTCGGCGTCGCTGTAGACCGCCACGGTGCGGATGCCCATCTCCCGGCAGGCGCGGATCACGCGGAGCGCGATCTCCCCCCGGTTGGCGATGAGGACTTTCTTGAACACGGACCCGCGATTTCACCAGAAAGGGCGGCGGAACTCAAAGAATTGGGAGACTTTCTGTTGGGACGGCGGAGGCGCCGCCGGATAGAATGGCCCCCGATGGGAGACTCCGGAGCCGCCCAATCCGAGTCGCTCTTCGCGCAACTCGTCGTGGAGCAGGGGCTCGCCACGGCCGAGCACGTCCGCGAGTGCCTGGACGTCATCGCACGGCTCGCCGCCGAGCACGTCACGCCGCTGCCGCGGCTCGGCGAGCTGCTGGTGCGGAAGGGCTACCTGTCGCCCCAGCAGCTCGAGGCGACGCTCCGCATCCCTGCCAAGCCGGCCTCCCAGTCGCCTTCGTCCTCCTCCCACGTCACGCTCCCCGCCGAGGTGGCCCGCGCGGCCGAGGTCACGGGCAACCACGTCGGGAAATTCGTCCGGGTCCACGCGATCGGCGCGGGCGGCATGGGCGAGGTCTGGTCCGCCTGGGACACGGAGCTCCGCCGCTGGGTCGCGCTCAAGTTCCTCAACAGCAGGAACCGCGACGAGGTCGCCCGCTTCGAGCGCGAGGCTCAGACGGCCGCCAAGCTCTCCCATCCCAACATCGCGGCCGTCTACGCGGTGGGCGAGGAGGGCGGCCGGCCCTACATCGCCCTCCAGCTCATCCGCGGCCGGACCCTTGCCGTCTTCCCGCGCGACGACCGGCGGGTGCTCGTCGAGTTCCTCCGGCAGGCGGCGCTCGCGGTGCACTACGCCCACGGCGAGGGCGTGATCCACCGCGACCTCAAGCCCCACAACCTGATGGTCGAGGGCGACCCGGCGAAGCGCGGAGATCCGGCGGAGTTCCGGGTCTACGTCATGGATTTCGGCCTGGCCAAGCAGGCGGCGGGGGAGTCGACCCTGTCGGTCTCCGGCACGGTGCTCGGGACGCCGTCCTATATGCCGCCCGAGCAGGCGCGCGGCCTCATGACCCAGGTCAACGCGCGGAGCGACGTCTACTCGCTCGGCGCGACGCTCTACGAGATCCTGACCGACCGCGCGCCCTTCAAGCACGAGAACGTCTACGAGATCCTCAAGCAGGTCGTCGAGGAGGAGCCCAAGCCGCCGCGGAAGCTGAATCCTTCGGCGGATCCCGACCTGGAGACGGTGGTCCTCAAGTGCCTCGAGAAGGATCCCGCGAGGCGCTACGCGTCCGCGAAGGAGTTCGCGGAAGACCTGGGCCGCTATCTGGCGGGAGAGCCCGTCCTCGCGCGGCCCGCGAGCGTATCGCACCGGATCCGGAAGTGGGTGGGGCGGCGGAAGGCGCTCAGCGCGGCGCTGGCGGCGGCGGCGCTGGCGGCCGCGGCGATCGCGGCCATCCTGGGCGGCGGCGCCCTGGAGCGCGCCCGGGAGGCGAAGGATCTTCAGGCCCAGGCGGGCGTCAGCGTCGCGAAGAAGGACTGGGCCCACGCGAACGAACTGTTCGGCCGCTACCTCGCGCTCCGTCCGGGAGACGTCGCGGCGCGGGAGCAGAAGAGCGCCTGCGAGCTGGAGCTGGAGCGGCTCCGCAAGGAGGCGGAGTCCAAGGTCGCGGCGATGGAGGCCGCGGCGCTTTGCCAGAAGGCGCTGGCGAGCGTGAAGGAGGGGAAGACCCTCTGGCGGGTCAGGACCGCGAAGGCGGAGCAGTGGGAGAAGTTCTTCAACGAGGCCCTCGGCTTCGCCCGGGAGGCGCTTGCCCGTGATCCGAGCCTGGCGGGCAGCCACTTCACGCTCGGCGAGATCCTCGAGGCCAAGGGGCAGTGGGCGGAGGCGGTGGCGGCCTACGACCGCGCCCTCGAGCTCGACGCCGCCTTCG
>JACQFK010000253.1 GCA_016200125.1 Planctomycetota bacterium | reverse complement strand
GGAGCCGGTCGTGATCGAGCGGTCGCAGATCCGGGATCTGCGGGCGAGCGCGATCTCGATGATGCCGGAGGGGTACAAGCAGCTCGGCGACGCGAAGCTGAAGGACCTGCTCGCGTTTCTGACGACGGCGCAGGCGGACGACAAGACGCCGCCGCAGCGGAGCAGGGCGGAGGTCGACGCCGTGCTCGCCAAGACCCCGAAGTCGGGGGCCGAGGCGCGTCCGATCAAGCTGCTGCTGGTCGCCAATCCCAAGGACCACGGCCCGGGCGAGCACGACTATCCGGCCTGGCAGAAGAAATGGGCGCCGCTGCTCGGGAAGGTCGCGAAGACCGAGGTGACGACGGCCTTTCCCTGGCCGACCGAGGAGCAGTGGGGCGCGGCGGACCTGGCCGTGCTCTATCTCTGGGGCAAGTGGGATGAGCCGCAGCTCAAGGACGTCGACGCCTTCCTGGCGCGCGGCGGGGGGCTCGTGGCCCTTCATTCGGCGGTGATCCCGAAAGAGAAGCCGCTGGAGCTGGCGGCGCGGCTCGGGCTGTCCTGGGAGCCCGGGAAGACGAAGTTCCGCCACGGTCCGCTGGAACTGGACTTCGCGGAGCACGCCATCACGGCGGGGCTGCCGAAGTCGAAGTTCATCGACGAGAGCTACTGGCCGCTGGTGGGCGAGTTGAAGGGGGGCCAGGTGCTGGCGACGCAGGTCGAGGAGGGCGCGTCGAGGCCCATGGCCTGGGTCTACGAGGTCGGGAAAGGCCGCACGTTCAGCACCCTGCTCGGCCACTATTCGTGGACCTTCGACGATCCCTACTTCCGAATCCTGGTCCTGCGGGCCATGTCCTGGGCGGTGCGCGAACCGCTCGACCGCTTCGACAAGGTCATCTTCGACCCATAATCATGGGTGGCCTGCAACGAAACAAACGGTTTGATTCGTTGCAGTGAAACGAATCAAACCGTTTGTTTCGTTGCAAGCATCAGGGTGCGGGCACGGAGGAAGATCCGACGCCACATCACCCGGGTCAGCCGGCCGGTGTTCGTGTTTTGACGGCTGGGATGGTAGGAATCCAGGAGAAGCCGGCCGTCGGGCAGGCGGCGCTCGGCGCCGTGGCCGAACGGGAAGTCGCGGGGACGCAACTCCAGGCAGCGAAGCACGGCTTCGTGGGCGATCCGACCCAAAGCCAGGATGACGACCGCCCCAGTCAAGTGGCGCAATTCGGCGTCCAGGTACGGCCTGCAGGCCTCCAATTCCGCCGGGAGCGGTTTGTTGCCGGGCGGCGCGCAGCGGGCGGCCGCCGTGATGTAGACCCCGCGGAGCCTGAGCCCGTCACCAGGCCGTTCCGATACCGGCCGCGAGGCCAGGCCGACCGCGTGCAGCATCCCGTAGAGCCATTCGCCCGACGAATCGAACGTGAACATGCGGCCGCTCCGGTTGGCTCCGTGCATGCCGGGGGCGAGCCCGACGATGATCAGGCGAGGGCGCTCGTCGCCCCAAGCCGGCACGGGCTTGCAGCGGTGATCCGGCCACCGGACCTTGGCGGCATCCAGATACTTGTTCAGCCGAGGGCAGAGTCGGCAGCCTGAAACCCGCCGGGCCAGGCTCGACAGGACCCGATCCCGGTGCCGATCCTCCCCCCAGCCGTGACGCAACATAACGGTCATTATCGGACCTTATTATGGGGCCCCCGGGGGCATTTCACCGAACTTTGCGCGCCCGTCCCCTGTCGCAAAGGCCAGATTGAGAGGAGAATCGCCGATGACGACGCTGGCCCTGATCCTCGTCCTGGCCGCCCCCGCGGCCGCGCGCGACGACAAGGAATCGCTCGAAAAGGCGGCCGCCAAGGTCGCCGCGCTCGACTCGTACGCGTTCAAGGGCGAAACCGAGTTCCAGAGCCAGTTCGGCAATGCGCCCGCCCAGATCCCCACGATGGAAGGAAAATATCAGAAGGACGCGGGCATGCACATCAAAAGCGACCGCGGCGAGATCTTCCGGAAGGGCGAGCGCACCTTCGTGAAGCAGGGCCAGGAAGACTGGAAGGATGCGTCCCGCTTCCAGCTCCCCGCCCCCCCCGCCGGGGATCCCCCCAAGAAAGGGGCCCGGGGCGGCGGCATGCTGGCCCAGATGATGATCAAGAACTTCAAGGCGCCCCATGACGAGATCAAGGAACTCGCCAAGAACCTCAAAGAGGTCAAGAAGCAGGAGAAGACCGAGAAGATCGGCGACGCCGAGTGCTCCCAGTACTACGGCGACCTTTCCGAGGAGTCGATGAAAGGCTCCCCGCTGGGGCGGATGCTCGCCACCTTCGGCGGCGCGAACGCCGAGGTCAAGGGCAGCGCCCGGATCTGGGTCGACGCCGCCGGCAACGTCGTCATCTACGAGGTCACCACCAAGGCCAGCGTGGACGTGCAGGGCAACCAGGTCGACTTCTCGCTGATCCGCCGGAGCGAGATCACGGACGCCGGCAAGACCAAGGTCGAGGTTCCGGAAGGCGTGCAGAAGCTCCTGTCGGTCAAGTCCGAGGACAAGAAGACCGAGGACAAGTAAGCGCGGGGGCCGTCTAGTGGGGTAATGGCCGCCCTGCTCGCCCTGCTCAACGTGCTTCAGACCCCGGCCGAGCTCGTCCGGAAGCTCGGCGACGATTCCTTCGAAGTCCGCAACCGTTCCACCCGCCGCCTTCGCGACATCGGCGAAGAGGCCCTGCCGGAACTCGAGGCCGTCGCCGGAGAAAGCGATCTGGAGGTCCAGACCCGGGCCCGGCAGCTCATCCGCTGGATCCGGGCCGAGGCCTGCTTCGACCCCCGCCTCATCCGTCGCTATCCCGACCTCTCGGAGGCCCTCCTGAAGGACGACATTTACGCGGTTCTGGGGCGGGCCCGGAGAAGCAGCCTCTCGCCCTCGCCGGATTTCGACGCCTACGCGGGCCGGCTTCTGGAGCGGGACGACCTCCGCGCACGGAAAGCTGCAACCTGGCTCTTCGCCCGGGACCTGCGAAACCCCCGCCGGGGCGCACCTCAATTCATCCGCTCCATAGAAGGCTGGGATCCGGAAACCTGTGAGGACCGGGATCGCGCCTGGCTCAAGGAGCTGATCCGACTTGCGTTGGATCGAGTCTCTGAGGCGGATCGTCCGATGTTGGAAAGGGCTGCGGGCGGGCACTGGGCCTCGCGTCAATGCATCGCGTTGCTCCAGACGGCGGTCGGAATCCCCGAGGGAGTTCCGACGACGGTCGAACTGCTCGCGAAAGGCAGCCCCTGGCTGCGCGGTCCCGCAATCCTGGCCGCCCGCCGGGGCCGCTGCGTCGAAGCGCTCCCCGCCCTGGTCCCCCTCCTGGCCGTTCCCGACCTGGGCGGCGAAGCGGCGATGGCGCTTCTGGAGATCGGCGACGAAAGCTGTGGTCCGGCCGTTCTCGTCCAGCTGGGCGAGTTGACGGAGCGCCAGTGGCCGCCTCACGCGGCGGAACTGCTGGCGAGATATCGAGACGGCGCAGGCCCCGCCACGACCGGTCAGCCCGCGCCGATCCGGACTCCCCCGACGACCCTGCCTGAGGAGCCGCCGCGCCCCGAGGGCCTGCCCGGTACGGCCGACGAACTCCTGAAGCTGCTGGCGGCCTGGGATGCGGCGCTGCCGCAGCGCCTCGCGGACGAGAAGGGGGTCATCAAGTGCGGCATGTCGGCGATGTACGAGACGCGGCCCATCGGCGGAGACGCGATCCTGTCCGCCCTGGCCGCCACGGTCGACCGCAGCCTCTGGGACCTGTTCGTGGAACGCCTCTCGGCGCCCGACCGGGAAGTGCAGCGGGAGGCCATTCGCGTTTGCGGGGCCTGGAAGCTCCCCGACGCGGCGCCGATCCTGAGACGTCTCGTGCGGGTCGGCGCTCCGGACGTCCGCGCCGCGGCCCAGAAGGCCCTGGACGAGTTGGAGAAGAAGTAGCCGCTCCTCCTGTTTTCGCTAGAATGGTCGCCTATGAACAAGGCGACCGTCATCAGCGAGCTCAAGCGGGCGCTGACGCTCACGATCCCGTTCTTCGAGGCGGAGCCCGCGTTTCTCCAGAAGAGCTATGCGCCCGGCAAGTGGAACGCGCGGCAGATCCTCGCCCACCTCACGGACTCGGAAGTCGTCTACCAGGCCCGCACGCGCCACATCCTGAGCGAGCCGGGCTGCCCGATCCCCGCCTTCGACCAGGACAAGTGGGCGAAGTGCCTCGCCTACACCCAGCGCGACATGCTGCTCATGCGGCGGCTCTTCACGACCCTGCGCGAAAGCGTGATCGAGCTCGTGGACTTCCTCCCCGAGCAGATCTTCGGCCGCACGGGGATCCACTCCGAGGCCGGCACGATCCGCGCCTGGGACGTCGTCGGCAAGGCGGCGACGCACAACATGCACCACTACGGCCAGCTCGTGGCGATCCGCGAAGGCTCGCCCTGGGCCCCCTCGAGCGCCGCCGAATGAGCCGTCCGGTCCGACCTTACCTCTGGATGCTGTCGAGCGCCGCCAGCTTCGCCACGATGGGAGCGCTGAGCAAGCTCCTCGCGGAGACCTCGGACTGGCGCTTTCTCGTCGTCGTCCGGGCTTCGCTGATGCTCGTGTTCGCGGCGGCGATCCTCGCGGCCACGCGATCGCCCTTCGTCTTCCGCGGCACGCCGATGCTCTGGATGCGCAGCCTCGTGGGCAGCCTCAGCATGCTCTGCACGTACTACACGCTCACGCATCTCCACTTTTCGGAGGCGACGACGCTGATCAAGAGCTACCCGCTCTGGGTCGCCCTGCTCACCTGGGTGGTGTTCAAGGAGCGGCCCGCCGCGACGGTCTGGATCGCCATGATCGTCGGCGTGGCGGGCGTGGTGCTGGTCGCCCGGCCCCACTTCGACGAGGCGCGCGTGGCGATCGCCGTCGGTCTGCTGAGCTCGATCTGCACGGCGGTCGTGATGCTGGGGCTCAACCGCCTGGCCCACGTCGATCCCCGGACCATCGTGATGCACTTCGCGATGGTCTCGACCGTAACCTGCGCCGCGGTGTTCGCGCTCGCGGGGAGCGGCGCTCCGGTGGGCGCCTTCGGTTCCCCGAAGACCCTGACGATGCTGCTCGCCATGGGCCTCCTGGGAACGACCGGGCAGATCGCCCTGACGAGAGCCTTCGCGCTGGGCGATCCGTCGATGGTCTCGGTCGTGGGTCTCTCGGAGATGCTCATGAGCGCGGTCTTTGACCGGATCCTCTGGCAGCGGACCTTCGGGTGGATGACGATCGCGGGGATGATCCTCGTCGCGGCCCCTACCGCGTGGCGGCTCGCGACGAGCCACCGATCGCGCGGAGAATCGTCCGGATCGCCCGCAACTGCCGGGGCTTCGCCATCGCCTTG
>JACQFK010000247.1 GCA_016200125.1 Planctomycetota bacterium | reverse complement strand
CACCGGTTTTTGAAACCGGCGCGTCTGCCAATTCCGCCACCCAGGCGCGTGGAAACAGTATAGGAATCAACGGGTTGCGGGTCCACGGCGCGGAGACCCGTCGGCCAATCCCGTCTGCGTAGCAGGTTGCGCAGTGAATTTTCCCGCGATCGCAAGAACCGCTCGCAGCGGCCTCACATGCGGAGCGATCAGCTGAGCCAGCTCCTCGGCGTCCCGCCCAGCGCCCTATCGAACAAGGCCAAGCTCATCTGCGACATCCTGAAGGTCAGCCCCCTCACCCTCGAGTTCTCCCGACGCGAGATGATCGAACAAAACCCGATGGCCTGGATGATTTCGGTGAACGGCTTCCTCGTGGATGCCCGCACAGCCCCGCCCGAAATCCAAGCCGGGGCCCGCCGGCTGGGACTCATTCCCGATCTTCCCCTCCCGCCTGCGCAGAACGGATAGCCACACGGCTGGAAATCGACCCTCGACCGTGTTAGACTTCCGGTCGGGGAAGCACGGGCTGTCGCTTCAGGGAGAGAGGGCATGGAAACAACACCCGCCGGAACCGCGTTCGAGCTCTACACCGGCCCGCAACTCCTGCAGCTTCTCCGGACCGAGAATGATCGACTACCCCGCACCGTCGTCAACGAGTTCGTGCGCCGCGGCGAGGGCATGGTGCCGGCCTTGCGGGACATCGTGGCCCGCAGGCGGTGGTGGGAACAGGAAGGCGCAGGCTTCTGGGAACCCATCCACGCCACGTTCATCCTGGGCGCGATCGGTGGGGAAGCGGCCCTCCCCGGTCTCCTCGAGGCGCTTCACTGGTCGGCGCTTTGCGAAGTGGATTGGGTAACCAACGCCCTTCCAAACATCCTTGGAGCCCAAGGCCGGGCTTCCCTCGGCTCGCTCAAGATCCGCGCCCGCGATGTGGACCTACCTGGCGAAGAAGGGGTGCTCGCCCTCTACGGACTGGTCTCCGTCGCAGCGCGTCACCCGATCCACCAGGGGGAGATCCTGGACTTCTTCCGAGTCGTGGTCGAGGACGACGAGGAGGACGACGGCATCCGAGACGTCGCCGCGCACGGACTCCTATCGTTCGCCCGGCCGGGTGACCGTGACCTTCTCATCTCGTGGGCCAAGCACGCCGTCGACGCATTCGAGAAGCCCATCTTCGACAAGCACGATGTTCGCAACGTCTACAAAGGCCGCCCCATCGACCTCGCTCCCTACCGGCGGGACTGGTTGGAGTTCTATCGACCGGAGGAGATCGGGGAGCGCCAGAAGCGCTGGAAGACAGAGGAGGCCGACCCGCTGGAGCCGCGCACAAAGCTCCCTTACATCACCCTGGAAGGCGGGGACCTCGTGATCGATGCCGGAAAAGTGCCTCCTCTGGAGGAGCTGATCCGCGAGGAGTTTCGCCCGGTCAAGGTTCGCCACCACGAAGACGATTTCGCCTACCTGCTCATGGCGATCGAGGAGCCGCTCCTCCACGCCTTCCGCCGAAGCCGCGCGCTGACCAACGACGACGCGCGGCGCGCCGTCAAGGAGGTGCTGGACCGGCTTCCGAAGCCGCCTCCAGGCGAGCTCGCGCTTGAGATCCACGAGCGCCTCCGGAGGACCGCGGCGCTTCAGCCGAGGAAGATTTCGGACATGGAGATCATCGGCTGCCTCCACCGAGTGCTCGATTCCATCAAGCACCACGGAGGCGCGCGGAGCTATCTCCAGTTCCTTGACGGGATGATGCCCTGACGCCGCGGCCGCGCCACCCCGCGATCGTTGACGGAGAAGGGGCCGGCACGGATGATGGCCGCAATGAGCTCCGACAAGCTTCAAGGGCGGCGCGCTCTGGCGGTCGCCGCCGATGGCCTTCACGAGCGATGCCCGAACTGCGCGCAACTGCTTGAGTTGAGCAAGGCCGCGTTTCTTCTGCTGGGACGTGAGGGGGAGAAAAGGATTTACAACGACGACTGCCGCTTCTGTTCCAGCTGCGATGTGGTGGTTCTGAACGCCGACTATATCCGTCAGGTGGCGCAGCTGGGACTTCCCACGGCTCGGTCGTTCGCGGTCGGGGGGTTTGTCGACCTCGACGCCGTGCCGGAGGATAAGAAGAAGATCCCCCTGGGACAAAAGGGCAACCCGATCCCGTTTGTGGAGTTTGCATCGTTCGAATGGCGGGATCGCAAGTCGTCAACCAGGTGAAGCCATGAGGCCTGGCTCTGCCGATGTTCCCGTTCGCGTCAAGATCGGCGGCGCGGAACTCCGCGAGCCCAAGAAGCTGACGGGGGCGATGGCCGAATCGTTCGGCTTGGACCGCAGGATTGAAGCGTATCGCGGAAAACGTCCGATCCGGTTCTACCGTTGGGATCTGGACTGCCTCGAGGGGGTCGTGGACGACGCGGTGAAGGAAGCTGAGGCAGCCCGAAGGGGCCAAGCTTCGCGCACAACCTCTCTCAAGCGGCTGCAAATGCGGATCCACGCGCTCAGGGAAATGGCCTACGAGGAGCTGCGCTGAACCTGTCGGCCCTCGCGTTCGCCAAACACTCGGTTGCCGCATCCGCGGGAAGCGCTCATGGTTCTCCCTCGCCGGAATTCAGAGCAGTCCTGCCGCGCGAAAGCTGTAGCGACCCTCCCTCGCGACGATCAGGTGGTCCACAAACCGGAGGTCAACCGCGGCAGCCGCCGCCTTCACGCGCCGGATGAGGCTCTCATCCTCCGCAGACGGTTCCGAGCGCCCGATCGAGTGGTTATGGACCAAAGGCATATCTGCTTTACTCAAGTGACCACGACCCATTGTGTCCAGTTCGGGGCCGTGCCCCAGCGCCCCGCAGGAAGGCCGCTCCATGCCTTTGGGAGGGGTGGTTCTTTGCCTCGCGATGCCTGCCACGACCGGTAGTGTTCACTTGACTCACATATGCCTTTGCGTCCAAGCGGCACGATCCGCCCATCGGTGAAATGCTCTTGCCCCAAGATCCTCTCGTCCAGCCAGCCCCCCGAATGCAGATTGGGCAGGACGTATCGTCGGCAGGTGTCGTCCTCGGTCAGCGGCACGGGATAATAACATTCTGAAACCGCCCGGCCTGCGTAGAATGTCTGCGATCTGTGTTACGAACCCGATGGCTCCCCCTTGGGCCGGGGTGCGTGAAACGATCCCTTTCCCGGCCATATGAAGTGCCTACCGTAGGCTTCCTCGAGGTTGGGATTGGCGGACTTCGTGAATCGCAACCGCTCCTTCCGCCCCTTTCCCCAGCGCATGTAAATGGTGAGGGAGGGGACGAGTTTGAGGTCGTGGGCATGAAACCGGAGGATCCTGAGAAAGCGCGAGAGGCGGGTCAGATCGCACTGAACGATTCGTTCCAGATACGGCACCCGGCCGTGACGCCAGTCATCGAGGCGCTCCGACGGAAGGTGATCCATTTCGACCAGGACGTCCACGGGGGCCACGACTTTGCCGCGTTCGAGGAGCGACGCAACCGCCCGCACAATCCGCGGGTAAAGCGGATCGGCGCGATAACTGGCGATGCTCATCGTCGATCTTTGATGCACCGTATTTTTCAAAGTCTCTCAACGACCATCGAAAGCATGAGATCTTCGGGCGTGCCGAGTTCCTTCTCGCGAGCGTCCCAGCACTCATCCGAATATCGGTAGGGCTGATCTTGCCACTTGTCCGCCGTCCCCAGGAATTTCAGCCGCCCCAGCGGGATGTGCATTGTCGAGCTGCGGGTGATCGGCGGTTCGGGCTCGGACGACCCGAAGTCCTTCCGCTGGTCTTCCACGTATAGGTAGCCCTGCTGCGGGATGATAACCAGGTTATGATCGAGGTAGTCCGGCCCTTGGTAGATTCGGTCGATTGACGCCCGGTGACCGAGGACACGATCTTGGGCGGAGTTACCGTCTTTCCGGGAGTGCCGGGCTTTTTCCTGTGTCCCACGACTCTCTTCTCCTGTCTGCTCGACGGACCCGGACCGGCGCGACCTGCGGTTTCTTCGCCCGTCGCCGGTCGTCGTCAACACGAGCGAGGCAAATGCGGAGGTTTTCCGCGGCCAGCCTGTCCTTTGGATTCATGGTAACCGCCCGACCGAGGACAGGGAGCGCCTTCCCGGCGTGTCCCGCCTGGTAGAGTGACCACCCGAGATCGTTGACGAACTTCTGGTTCTTCGGCTCCAACGCCACCGCGGCTCGCGAGGCCGCTACTGCTTCGTCGTACCGGCGAAGGTGTCCCGCACAGCAACCGATTCCCTGACGAAAGACGGCCACCTTGGGGAATCGCTCGGATGCCTTCCGGTACAATTCCAGACCAGCCTTGTACTTGCCTTCCTGGATCAGGAAGTCACCGGCCCGGTCGATGCACTCGCAGAGGTCCGGTGTCTTGTCCGGGAGATTGAGAAGCGAGAGAAACAGCCTGTGGCCTTGGGCGCGTTTGCCCCGCTGGTACTCCACCGACCCCATGCTCATGATCGCCGGCGCGTACGTCGGGAGAGCCTTCAAGGAATGGGCGAGCGCCGAGATCGCGCCATCAACGTCCTTCAAGGAGAAGCGGAAGATGCTCTGCGCGTACGCCGCTTCCGCCTCGAATCGGTTCCAGCCGCGCTCCTCATCGGATGGCCCCCGCCTTCGCTTTTTGGACACGTTGCTTCCCCCTTATAGGAAACGCCGGATCTCGTTCATGGGGTATCCCTCGAAGCTCCGGACCTCCCCTCGGCGGTCGATAAATACGAAGTCGTCGCCCTGCAATTCGAAACTGCCATTCCACTCGATCCCGACCCGCGATTCGGTCTCAAGAACCCTGCTGGGCTTCTCCCGCCCGCCTTCGGCGAGCCACGTTGCGAGAGCGTCCGCCCGGTCGAGGACCCAGGCGTCCCCGCTTCCCGCAGACAAGAACACGAGAGGCCCGAGTCCGACAAGCTTTCCCACTCCTTTGCGCGCCTGTCCCACGATATAGGCCACTTCCCTCCGGATTGAGGCGGCGTCGAACGGCGTGACCCGGTGCGATCTTTCCGAAATGGAATCAGCACGAACGGGGTGTCCCTCACCCCCAGCACGCCACTGGTCGCACACGCGGTCAAGGTCCGGGCGGATCTCCGCGCCCGCGTCGGTGACCGTCATGCCCTCGAAGAGGAGATCGTCGTAGTTCGTGAACCGGTGCCGGATCCGGGCACGGACAGCGAGCTCGATGGCCTTGGGTTCGAACTCTTTCGCGGAGGCCGAGCGACCCACCCGCCCACCGTACTTCTCACAGGCATGCCGGGCGATCTCGTTGGCCTCGGAGTGGGGACACCCAGGGAAGACCCGGAGGATCTCTGCCGCAAACCGTTGCTTGTATTCCTCGTCGGCGATCTGATCGCGGACCTATCGTCTCTGGCGCGCTTCGGCGCGGGGCGCTTCATCCTCAAAGCAAGCCGCCCTGGCACGCTCGACGGCCTGTTCCTCCACGAGGACGCCCTGACGTTCGTTTCGCTTCCGAGCACGTGAAAACTTCACGACGACGGCATGGCGAGCGGAGAAGGCGGTCGCGCGCCGGGTCAGGGCGGCGTCGCCCGAGGCGAGGAACACCAAGTCCCCATACCCCGCGCATCTCATGCAGCGAAACCCGAATTCCCGGTTGATCTGGATGAAGCGGCCCGATCCAAGGTCGTCGCCGCACCCGGCGCAGCGTTCACCGTCCTTGTGGCTGATCCAGACGACCGGCGTTTCTTCGCCCATCTCGAGGGATTGTCGAACGCGAGCAACCCGTAGTCAAGCTCTTCGATCTGCGCAGCAGGTTGCGTAGTACTCAGGGCCAAAAAGGGCTCTTGGGCGCCGAAACAGGCCACGCCGAGATCGCGCAAGTGCTTGACGCGCTGCGGGATTCTCCACTTTGGGGAGCTGCGACGTGCGACGGGGAAAACCGTCCGGGGGGATTTTGAAACCGGCGCGTCTGCCAATTCCGCCACCCAGGCCCGTGAACGCAAACAGTCTACCCGGTCCTCCCGATCGCATCAAATTGGTTCGTCGCCGGCCTGCTGCAGGATTGAGCAAAGCCTGATCACTCCCTCTACAGAAGCCTCGCCGCGGAAGAGCCCGTTTGGACAGGCACGGCGCTTGCTCCTCGATCCCGGAGGTGTCTCGCCGGATGCGGAAGAGGCTGGTCCTGTCCCTGGCCGTGGTTCTGGACATCGGAGGCGGCTCCTGCCGGCCCGATCCCCTGGAACGGGCGCCTGGGGTGAAGCCCCCGGACCTTGCCGCGGCGACTCCCCATCTCATCCGTGCGTATGGCGAACAAACGTTCCGGCTGGAGCTTCGCCCGCTGCTGGAGACGGCGGAAGCGGCCGAGGCCGTCGGGCGCATCGAGAACCACCTGAGGGAGACCGACCGCCTTTCCCTGATTCGCGACCTCGCCTATGCCCTGGGCGCGTTGGGCCGGCCGGAATCCAAACGGGCGCTCCTCAAGAAGCTGGGAGGCGCTCGCGGGGGACCGAACCGAGGAGGCGTCATCTTCGGCGGAAGCTCGGACCAGGCCCACTACGCCTTGATCCGGGCCGTCGCCCAGCTGGAGGGTCAGACCTTCGAGCCAGCTCCGGATCACTTCCAAGCTCTCATGGATTGGTGGCTGAAGTACCCCATCGCCCCTCGCGAGGACGAGCCGTAGATCAGCCTACTCCGGGAAGGCCCGGTGCTTGGGGTTCCCCTGAGACCCGATGTAGGCCACGAGGTCGGGCACCTCGTTCTTCGACAACATCACGAGCAATCGGCGAGACATCCTAGGGCGTCACCGTGAGGGTGACGAGGAGGGTCAGCGGCGGGGCGCCGGCCGGTTGGACCGTCACCGTCGCCGTGAAGGTGCCCAGCCCCGAGATCGCCGGCTGGTAGATGCCTCCCGTGTCGAAAAAACCCGCCGTCGGCGAGGCGCCGTGGCTGACCAGCATCCGGCTCCCCGTCCACACCGCCGAGAGGCTCTGCCTCGCGGTCGGCGCGCCCACCGTCGTGATCGCCCCCACCCAGGAATCCAGCACCGGATCATAGCGGCCGCCGGTGTTCAGCGCGCCGCTGCCGTCGTTTCCTCCCCACAGCAGCATCTCGTTCCCCGTCCACACGGCCGCGGCCGCCTGGCGCGCCGTCGGAGCCCCGGCCGGATTGAGAGGCGTCCACTGGTCGAGCACGGGATCGTAGCGCTTTCCGTCGTTCACGTTTCCGGTCGCGTCCTGTCCGCCCCACACGATCATCGCGGTCCCCGTCCACACCGCCACATGGTGAAGCCGGGGCGTCGGCGCATTCACGGTCGTTGTCGATCCCACCCACTGGTCCGTGGCTGGATCGTAGATCCCTCCCGTGTTCACCAGAGTGGCCCCGTCATAGCCGCCCCAGACGATCATCCGCGTGCCCGTCCAGACCGCGCTGTGAAGGCTCCGGGGGCTCGGCGCAGTGGTGGTGCTGATCGTTCCCAGCCACTGGTCCGACGCCGGCGAATAGAGAAAGCCGTCGCTGATTTCGCCGCCCCAGACGACCATCCGGCTTCCCGTCCAGGCGGCGTCATGATCCTCCCGCGGCGAGGGGGAGTTCAGCGTCGACGTCGCCCCGATCCAGCTCTCCGCCTGAGCGGCGGGCACCTGCACGCTCAAGGTGAGGGGAACGGCCTGCCCGGTCCCCATCGTGCCCGACGAGGGGGACACGGTCAGCCAAGCCTGGTCCGATGAGGCCGTCCATCCCCCGGAGCCGAGACGGTAGCGAATCGGTCCGATCAGGCTCAGCCCCTGGCTCGGCGGATTGCCGGCTCCCTGGACGGCGCTGAAGGACGCCGTCGAGGCCGTCAGGACGAAGCCCGACCCGGAGGAAACCACATTGCTGCTGTCCCCGCAGGTGGGAAGGATGAGGGCGCACAAGGGGAGGAGAGGAGCCGACCACCACGGGTTCTTCCTGAGTCTCGTCAACCGTTCAATGTTATCCGGATCACGGCCGCGAGTTCAATGACGGTCAATCCCCGAAGGCCCGGTGCTTGGGGTTCCCCAGCGACACGATGTAGGCCACCAGGTCGAGCACCTCGTCGCGCGACAGCGTCACGAGCAGGCCCGTGGGCATCGGCGAGACGTCCGAGGGCGTCACCCGGCTGATGTCCGCCTTCTTGATCGTCACCGTCTTGTCGGGCTCCGCCAGGTTCTCCGCCAGCTGGATGACGTCCCCTTCGCGCTTCACGATCATCCCGCGGTAGCGGTCGTCGTTCTTGAGGAAGACGGCGACCACCCGGAAGTCGTCCTTGATCTTCGCCGAGGGGTCGATGATCTGGCGCAGCAGCTCGATGCCGGGGTACTCGTCGCCGACCTTCGAGAGGTCCGCGCCGACGTGGGCGCCCTGGCCCTGGACGTTGTGGCAGGAGATGCAGCCCGCGGCCGTGAACATCTCCTTCCCGCGGTTGAAGTTGCGCTTCGAGAGCGGGGCGTCGAAGGCCCCCTTGAAGTCCTCCAGCGTCCACATCTTCACGAATTTCCGGGAGGGGGACGCCGGCGCGGTTCCCAGCAGCTCCGAGGGCGAATAGAAGTCGACCTTGTCCTTCACGGCCTCCCGCACCTGCTTGACCTTCTCCGCCGTGATCAGCGGCGCCTTGTTCCCGAACGAATTGCGCACGTAGGTCAGCACCGCCGAGACGTCCTCGTCGCTCAGCAGGCCGCCGAAGGGCGTCATCGGCGTCAGGCCGGGGAACTTCTTCCCCTCGAGCTCGAGGGGGCCGAACATGCCCTTGAGCGTGAGCTTGATCAGACGGTCGTCGTCCTGGTTGACCCAGGGACTCCTGGTGAGCGGCGGGAAGCCCGACAGCGCCAGGCCCTCGCCGTCGGGCTGGTGGCAGGTCGCGCAATGGCCCTCGCGGCCGTAGATCTCCGCGCCCTTCACGAAGAGCCTCCGCTCCTCTCCCTTCAGGTGCTCCGGCGCCTTGACGACCGTCACGTCCTCGACGGTCTCGTTGTTCAGGTAGGCCTTCGCCACCCGGTAGGTGTCCTTGATGAACTTCTCCTTCGTCAGCAGGTCGGGCGGCTCCGCGGTCTTCTCCGCCTCGGCGATGATCGAGAGGCCGGCCTCCTTGCCCATCCAGGTCGCCGCGACGATCGCGCAGAGCTTCACGCGTCCGTTCGCGTCGCGCGCGGACTTCCTGAGCAGCTCCGCCTGATCCGCCAGTCGGTGCCCGTTGTAGCGGATCACGTCCACGCAGGCCGCGCGCACCCGGTAGTCCTTGGAGTCCATCAAGCGGCGGAGCAGGGCCTCGTCCACGTGATTCTGACCCCAGGTGGCCCAGAGGCCTTCCAGCATCCAGCGCTCGGCGTTGGGGTCCTTGGAGTCGAGACCCGCGACCCACTTCGCCACCGCGGGCAGCACCTCGGCGCTCTTGTGGGCCCGCAGCTCGCGCTGGGTCCGGTAGCGCGCGCGGTACTCGGGCAGCTTGAGGTTTTCCAGCAGCTCCGCGATCGTCGCGCCGGCCACCTTCGCCGGCTTCACGAGCGGCAGGGCCGGATAGGTGATCCGGTAGATGCGGCCGTGCGTGTGGTCGCGGTTCGGGTCCCGCGCGTTGTGCTGCATGTGCCCGATCAGCGGGTTGTGCCAGTCGATGATATAGAGCGAGCCGTCCGGCGCGAACTCGAGGTCCACGGGACGGTAGTTCGGGTCGCTCGAGACGATCAGGTCCTGGCGCCACTTCGTCCGGTAGCCGATGCCCTCGTCGATCATCTGGTGCTGCTTGGTGCCGAGGAACCCGATGTTGTTGTTGATCAGCACGTCGCCCTGGACCTCGGGCGGGAAGTGCCGGCTGCTGACGAACTCGACGCCCGAGGTCGGCCGCACCTTGTGCGCCGTGTCGACCAGGTCGGGGCTGCGGGGATTGGCCTGGCCGTAGCGCGACTTGATCGAGCCCGGCACCATCCACTCGAAGTCGGGGCCCGAGGTGTGCAGGAAGAAGTGCTGGCCCCACTCGTCGTAGGTCACGCCCCAGGGGTTCGGGATGGGCAGCTGCGCGTGGCGCTCCAGCTGGCGCCGCTGGGGCTGGAAGCGGAAGAAGCCGCCGTCGGTGCCGCGCACCGGACCGTAGGCCGTCTCGATGTTGCTGCGCAGGAAGACGCCCTCCGCCAGGATGATCGCGCCCGAGGGATCAGCGGTGAAGGCGTTGATCGCGTGGTGCGTGTCGTGGTCGTCGAAGCCCTCGAAGATCAGCTCGGTCTCGTCGACCTTGTCGTCACCGTTCCGGTCCTTGAGCAGCACCAGGCGTCCGCCGCTGGCGGAGAGGTAGACGCCCTCGGGGGCGAACTCGAAGCCGATCGGCAGGTTCAGGTGGTCGGCGAAGACGGTCAGCTTGTCCGCCTTCCCCGCGCCCTTCGTGTCCTCCAGGATGACGAGCTTGTCGTTCGGCCGCGGATCGCCGGGCTTCCAGTGCGGGTAGGTCGGCATGCAGGCGACCCAGAGGCGGCCCTTGTTGTCGAAGCTCATCTGGACGGGCTTCTCGAGTTCGGGGAAGTCCTTCTCGCTCGCCCACTGCTGGACCTTGTAGCCGGGCGGCAGCTTGAAGGCGGCCAGCGCCTCCTTCTCGTCGAGGAACCTGATCCCGCTGGCCTTGGGCTTGAAGTTGGTGTCGACGGGCGGGAGGGCGACGGTGGCCGAGTCAAGGGCGGCGACGTCGATCGACTTCCCCTCGAGCGCGGCCCAGAGGGCCTGGTCGCGGATGGCGAGCATCTCGCGGTTCTTCTGGATCTCGAAAGGATAGTTCGCCGGGCCGAAGGGGTTGTAGCGCTGGCCGTAGGCGTGGACCCCGTTGGGGATCTTGAAGTCGTTGAGCCAGAAGAAATCCTTCTCGAGGACCGCGGCCTTGACCGCTGAGCGGCGGGACTCGTCCTTCACCGGGGTCCTCCCGAAGATGCGGTCGCAGAGGAAGGGCGCCAGCTTGCGGTAGCCCGCGTCGTTGTAGAGGGCGCCGTCGGCCGTGAGCGCCTCCTTCGATTCGCGGTACCAGGCCTGCGAGGCCTTGAAGGCGTCGACGAAAAGGACGCCGTTCTCGCCGGCCACCGCCTCCATGACGGAGGTGTAGGAGGCCAGGATCGGATTCTGCAGGCGGCCGTTGGGAACATCCATCGTCGCCGAGAGGTCCTGGATCGCGGTGGGGGACACGAGGGCGAGCTTCGCGGGGGCCTTCCCGTTGTAGTTCTGCGCCAGCGTATGCTTGAGGAAAGCGTCCAGCTCCTCCCGGAAGTTCTTCAAGCCCGCGGGGCCCTGGAAGGATTCGCAGAAGCCGAAGAAGCAGATAAGGACGTCGGGCTTCAGGCGGGCGAGCCACTGCTCCTCGGTGTCGAAATGACCCTTCCCGCCGGCAATCTTGCCGTCGCAGTAGGGCATCGCGAATTTCTCGGCGCCGGGGAATCCGAGCTGGTTCTGGCGGGCCGAGTGCGGCCGGAAGCTCGGCGTGTTGGCCTCGTCGCACATGTCGCGGACGAGGAGGCGCAGCTCGGGGTGGCGCAGCTGGAGCTCGGTCTCGAAGTGGCCGGTGTGGATCATGCGCGAGCCCAGGCCGTTGCCGAGCAGGACGACGCGGGCGTCCTTCTCGAGGCGGAGCCCATCGGCGGCCTGGCCGGGCGCGAGCGCGAGGAGGGTGAGCGACAGCGCGAGCAGTCTGGTCATGGAGGCGTTCCCCGAGAGCCGGCGGGTCATCCGCGGCACTCATATTAAATAGCGCTTCCCGCGACGGATTTCCCCAGATTCATTCTGAAGGCGGCGAAATCGGGGAGATCCGTGGGCAGGCGAAGCCCGCGGCGTCCCGGCGTTGTTGTGTAGCCGGAATGACGTCTCCACGCCTCCCCGCCGCCCTGCTCCTCTTGCTCGTCCCCGCCTGGGGGCAGGAGACGCCCCCGCCCCCGGACTTCGCCGGCGGGATCCAGCCGATCCTCGCCCGGAACTGCCTGAAGTGCCACGGGGCCGAGCAGCAGAAGGGCGGCCTCCGGCTCGACAGCCGCGCCGCGGCGCTCCGGGGCGGCGAAGGCACGGAGAAGGTCCTGGTCCCCGGCAAGAGCGGGGAGAGCGAACTTCTCAAGCGGCTCCGCTCGTCCGACCCCGACTTCATGATGCCCCCCAAGGGCAAGCGGGTCTCGCCCGAAGAGATCGAGCTCCTCCGCCGCTGGATCGAGGCGGGAGCCGCCTGGCCCGGGGAGGCCGCCGCCGTCGCTCCCGCGACGCCCGTTCGTGCGATCACGCCCGAGCAGCGCGCCTACTGGGCCTTCCGGCCCGTGATCAAGCCGGTGCTTCCCCGGGCCGCGCGCCATCCTCTCGATGCCTTCATCCTCGCGAAGCTCGACCGCGAAGGCCTGAAGCCCGCGCCCGAGGCATCGAAGGCCGACCTCATCCGCCGCGTCACCTACGACCTGACCGGGCTGCCCCCCACGCCCCGCGACGTCGACGAGTTCGCCGCCGACGCCTCGCCCGACGCCTACGAGCGCCTGGTCGACCGCCTCCTCGCGAGCCCCCGCTACGGCGAGCGCTGGGGCCAGCACTGGCTGGACGTCGTCCGCTTCGGCGAGAGCGAAGGCTTCGAGTACGACACCCCCGTCGGCAACCTCTGGCGCTACCGCGACTACGTCATCGACTCCTTCAATGCCGACAAGCCCTGCGACCGCTTCATCCAGGAGCAGGTCGCCGGCGACGAGATCGACCCCGACAGCCGCGAGCTGCTGGCCGCCGCGGGCTTCCATCGTCTCGGCCCCGTGCGTCGCAACGCGGGCAACCAGGAGGTCGCCAGCAGCTGCAACGAGGTCCTGACCGACCGCACCGACATCATCGGCGCCGCCTTCCTGGGCGTCACGCTGGGCTGCGCGCGCTGCCACGATCACAAGTTCGACCCCCTCCTGCAGAAGGACTACTACCGCCTTCAGGCCTTCCTCGCGGCGACGGACGAAAGAACCGTCTCGCTCGCGACCCCGGAAGCCGAGGCGGAGTACAAGTCGAAGACCGCGCACCTCCAGGAGCAGATCGTCCCGCTCAAGAAACGGCTCAAGACGGCCCAGGGGGAGGAGCGGATCCAGCTGGAGCACGAGATCGACCGGCTGGAGGATCAGAAGCCGCCCGCCCCGCCGGCGATCAACACCGTCCACGACCTTGCCGAGCCCTCGAAGATCCACGTCCTGCGCCGCGGGGAGTACGACAAGAAGGGCGAGCCCGTGGGCATGCGCTTCCCGACGGTGCTCGTTTCCGACGGCGCCGCGGAGCTGCCGCTCACGACGCCGAAGCCCCGCGTCGAGCTCGCGCGCTGGCTGACCGACCCGAAGCATCCGCTCACGCCGCGGGTCCTGGTCAACCGCGTCTGGCTCCACCACTTCGGCACGGGCCTCGTGAAGACGCCGAACGACTTCGGCGTGAACGGCGAGAAGCCGAGCAACCCGGAGCTGCTCGACTACCTTGCAGCCGTCTTCGTCGAAGGCGGCTGGCGCCTGAAGCCGCTCCACAAGCTCATCCTGCTCAGCGCCGCCTACCGCCAGGCCTTCTCGACGCCCGAGACCCCGAAGGCGTCGGCCAAGGACCCGGACAACCGCTGGCTCTGGCGCTTCGACCGCCGCCGGCTTTCGGCCGAGGAGATCCGCGACTCGATGCTGGCCGTCTCGGGAAAGCTCAATCCCGAGAGGGGCGGACCGAGCATTTTCGTCCCCGTCGACCCCGAGCTCGTGCACGCGCTCTACAAGCCCGCGCAGTGGGCGGTGACCCACGGCGCGGAGCAGCAGCAGCGCCGCTCGATCTACCTCGTCGCCAAGCGCAACCTGCGGCTGCCCTCGATGGAGGTCTTCGACCAGCCCTCCCTGAATTCCAGCTGCGGCCGCCGCGAGTGCAGCACGCACGCGCCCCAGGCCCTCGAGCTGCTGAACGGGTCGCTGTCGAACCCGCTGGCCGCGGCCTTCGCGGAGCGCCTGGTCCGGGAGGCCGGGACGGCCCCGGCGGCGCAGATCGACCTCGCCTTCCGTCTCGCGGCGGGCCGTCCGCCCTCCGCGGAAGAGCGGCGCCTCGCCCAGG
>JACQFK010000246.1 GCA_016200125.1 Planctomycetota bacterium | reverse complement strand
CTGCGCCGCCAGGGCCAGGAAGACGAGGAACGCGACGCGCATGGATCCTCCCTCGAAGCGATCGACTTCAGATAGAACACCGGGCAAAGGGTGCTAGACTCAGGGCATGGTTTCGCGCCGGCTGCTCTGCTCGCTCCTGCTGCTCGGAGCCTGCCAGGCCCGGAACGAGACGAAGGACCGGCTCGTCGCGACGGTTTCGTTCCTTGCCTCCGACGAGATGAAGGGGCGCCAGGCGGGGACGCCGGAGGGGGAGAAGGCGGCGCGCTGGATGGCCGCCGAGTTCGAGAAGATCGGGCTCCGCAAGGCCCTGCCCGGCGGCTACCTCCAGAAGTTCAAGACCAAGGGCGAGAATTCGCCCGACGGCTTCAACGTCTTCGGGCTCCTCGAGGGGTCCGGCGACGAGCTGGTGGCGCTCTGCTGCCACCACGATCACCTGGGCCTGAGGGAGGGGAAGATCCATCCCGGCGCCGACGACAACGCCTCGGGCTGCGCGGTGCTCCTCGAGGTCGCGCGGCTCTGCGCGTCGTCCCCGACGAAGCCGCGCCGCGGGCTCCTCTTCTGTTCCTTCGACGCCGAGGAGTCGATCCTCGCGGGCTCGCGCTATTTCGTCGGCTCGGGCGCCATCGACCTGACCAAGATCACGGCCCTGGTCTGCATGGACATGATGGGGGGGAACTTCTTCCCGCGCGACACCACGAGCCTCTACGCGCTGGGCGCGGAGAACAGCCCCGAGATCGGCGAGGCCCTCTCGAAGATACCGCAGATGGAGGGGCTCGACGTCCGCACCCTGGGGATCTCGGTGATCGAGCCCTTCGGCGAGATGTTCGCGCGGAGCGACTACGGCAGCTTCCGGACGAAGAAGGTGCCCTTCGTGTTCCTCTCGAGCGGCCAGCCCTGGACCTACCACAAGCCGGAAGATGTGGTCGAGAGGCTCAATCTCGACAAGATGGCGCGGGGCGTACAGTTCGTCCACCGCCTCCTCCTCGACCTGGCCGCGCTGGAGGCCCGACCCCGCTACGTGCGGCGCGCGGGCGTGACGATCGACGATCTGAAGGCGATCGCGGGGATCGTGAAGCGCTTCCAGGAGCATCCCGAGGACCTGGAGATGAAGGAGGAGGAGATCGCGAGCCTCCAGAAGACCATGGCGCAGCTCGACGCGATCATCCAGGCCGGGGTCATCACGCCGAAGGACGGCGACACCCTCCAGGTCGTCGCGTCCACGCTCATGGGGCTCGCGTCGCGCCGGCCGAAGGGCGAGAAGTAGCCTCAGTTCCGGAAGACGGCGTCCCAGTCCGCCGTCGTCCAGCGTCCCTTCGTGGCGGACACTCCCGGCTTCGACGCCAGCGCGACGACCATGCGGCGCTGCTTCGGGAAGACGATCACCGAGAGATAGGTCATCGTGCCGCCTTGAGGCGCCACGGCGTCCATCATCTGCTGGGCTGCGGCCACATCGATCTTGCGCTTTTCCGAGGCCGCGCGCCGCAGCGCTTCCGACAGGCTGGCGTAGCGGCCGCAGCCGGAATTCCGCTCCGCGCGGGCCCGGTAGTGATTGGTGCAGGCGAGCGCCGTCCGGAATTCCTCGGCGCGGGGACCCCGCACCGTGACTCCCTGCTCCCTGGAGTTGCCGTCCCACTCGAGAACCGCGGGCAGCGTCTCGGGCCGGTCGGACTGGATCGGCGCGCTCACATGGATATTGTTGCCGACGGCGACCGGCGATCGGCGAAGGGCCTGCGCCACGTCCTCGACCGCATGGTCCGCCCGCGCGGCCTCGACGGCGGCCTGGACCGACAGCAGGCGGGGCTGGAGGGCCGCCCCCTTTTCGCGGGGCAGTCCGGCTTCGTCGTGGAGCGCCGCGAACACGCCTTCGGAGTTCATCACGGTTCCCGAGGCGATCAGGCCCATGGCTCCGACGGAGAGCGTCGCCTTCAAGTCCTTCTCCGAAGGCTGGAGGGCGACGAGGCAGAACGAGAAGGGGATGGCGAAGGTCGCGTAGTCGCCGTTCCGGCCCGTGAGGACCTGTCCGTCCTCCGTCAGCTCGCCCCAGGCGGAAAACGAACTGCAGCCCATGCCGAACAGATCCGAGACCGCGTTCATCACCTTGAGGTCGTCGACGGACAGCTCCCGACCCAGGTTCTTGAGGGTCCGCGCGCGGGGATCGGGGAGCGCCTCGCGGATCCCGGCGAGCATCGCGGCGAGCTCCTCCTCGAAGCGCTTGGGCCAGACGAAGTGGCGGGCGGCGGGGAGGATGTCCTTGTCCCAGTCCCCGGATTTCCGGCTCTTGACGACCGGGACGAAGGCGTCGATGAACAGCTGGATGTCGCGCGCGCAGAGGAAACCGTGAGCCCGCCCCCGCTCGGCGGCGGAGCCCTTCAACGCGAGCAGCGGGACGCCGTCATAGGTGGCGCGAAGGCTGCGCCCGTGGCGGGCGACCACCTGGAGGTCGCCGGCCCGGAATCCCGCGAGCAGCGGCAGGAAGACCAGGAGCAGGGCGGGTCGAGTCATGCCAGCAATCGACGCGGCGGGCCGAAGTGTTACACGTTCTTCAGCCATTCTCTCAGCTTGGCGTTGTCCGCCTTCATCGCGCGGAGGCGGGACTCCAGGTCGTTGCCGCCCTCGAAGGGGTACTCGAACTGCATCGTGATCGGGCCGCGGAAACCGGAGGCCTTGAGCGTGCCGAAGAACTTGGGATTGACCGCGCCTTGTCCCAGGGGCACCCAGACGGTCTTCTGGCCCTCGCCGGGCGTGTGCTTCCAATAGAAGTCCTTCACGATGAGGGCGCCGATCCGATCCTTCACGAGCGCGAAGGAGGTGGGCCACGAAAGGCCCGCCTCGACGGTGGCGTGGCCGATGTCGAAATGGACCCCGAAGTGCTTCGGGTCGAGGTCCCGGATCATCTCGTGGAGGTCCCAGACGGAGGCTCCGACGTAGCCGTTTCCGGAGTGATTCTGGTACAGCCCCGTCACGCCGATCTCCTTGTTCAGCGCGGCGAGGTCCTTCAACTTCGCGCGGAACTCCTCGATTTGCCGGGGGATCGGCGCTCCCTCCTTGTACCTGTAGCCGCCGTGGCGGTAGAGGCGGATGCCCTGCTTCGCCAGCGCGCGCAGCACCTTCTCGGTGTGCGGCTCGTCCGCCGCCTTGATGTCCGTCGCCGCGACCAGGATCTCCTTGCCCTTCGCCTTCAGCGCCTCCGCCATGCGGGGCAGGTCCTCGTCGACTTTCTCGGGCAGCACGTGGCCCTTGGCGCGAAGGGGAAGTTCGATGCCGTCCCATCCGAGGTCGACCGAGGCCTGCGCGGTCTTCGCGTAGTCCAGGTCCTGCAGGAACTTCGTGAAGCCGCCGACTTTCCAGGGGGATTTCGATTCCTGCGCGAGGACCGGCGAAGCGGCCAGCGCGGCCGCGGTCCCCAGGAAGCTCCGGCGCGTGATCTCGTTCATGGCGTTCTCCTCGTCGCCTATCTTACGCTCGCCTGGCGTATTAAGATCAGAAGATGACCCCCGTACTTCTGGCGCTTGCCCTTCTGTTTCAGGCCGACGAGAAGGCCGACCTCGTCCTCCGCAACGGCGTCTTCTTCCGCTCCGAGGCCGTCGCGGTCCGCGGGGGGAAGATCCTCGCGACGAAGGATGTGGCGAAGTTCGTCGGACCGAACACGAAGGTCGTCGATCTCCAGGGGAAGTTCGTCTGTCCCGGCTTCAATGACAGTCACATCCATTTCGCGGGCGGCGGCGCCAGCCTGCTGCGGCTCAACCTCGCGGGCCTCAGCCTCGCGGAGATCCAGGCGGCGGTGGCGGAGGCGGTGAAGAAGGCGCGGCCCGGCGAGTGGGTCTATGGGCGCGGATGGGACCACACCCGCTGGCCGGGGGAGAAGGTTCCCACGCGGCAGGATCTCGACTCCGTGACCGGCGACGTGCCGGTCGTCCTGACCCGTATCGACGGGCACATCGTCTGGGCGAATTCGAAGGCGCTCGCGCTCTCCGGCGTCAGCGCGGCGAGCCGCGCTCCGCCGGGCGGCGAGATCGACCGGATCGGCGACGAGCCCAGCGGGATCCTCCGGGAATCGGCGGCGGGGCTGCTCAAGCGCGGGCCGGCCGCGGCGGTGGGAAAGCAGGGGACCGCGCTCGAGGCGGCCCTTGAGGAGGCGCGGCGCCTCGGGATCACGTCGATCCAGACCGGCGGGGAATCGATCGAGCCCTACTTCCGGATGTACGACGCGGGCAAGCTCACGGTGCGGGCCTGCGTCTGGGGCGAGCTGGGAGGCAACGTCGCCCGATACGCCGAGCTGCGGACGAAGACCGCAGAGCATCCCCAGGTCCGGCAGGGCTGCCTCAAGGGCTTCGCGGACGGGACGCTGGGTTCCGGCACGGCGGCGATGTTCGAGCCCTATGCCGACGAGCCGTCGAAGACCGGACTCCTCCAGTGGACGCCGCAGCAGCTCAACGCGGCGGTCATCGCGGCGGACAAGGCCGGGCTCCAGGTCGCGATCCACGCGATCGGCGACCGCGGGATCGCGATGACGCTCGACGCCTTCGAGGCGGCTCGGAAGGCCAACGGCGCGCGCGACTCGCGGCACCGGGTGGAGCACATCCAGATCATCCGCCTCCAGGACGTCCCGCGCTTCAAGGAACTGGGGGTGATCGCGTCGGTCCAGCCCTGCCACGCCACCAACGACCAGCGCTGGGCGGAGAAGCGGGCGGGCCGGAAGCGCTGCGAGGAGGGCGGCTATCTCTGGAAGACCTTTGTCGACGCCGCTGTGCCGCTGGCCTTCGGGACCGACTGGCCCGTCGAGCCGGCCGATCCCCTGGCCAACCTCTACGCCGCCGTGACGCGGCAGCAGCTCGACGGCGCGCCCGAGGGCGGCTGGTTTCCCAAGGAGCGGCTCACGATCGAACAGGCGATCGACGCCTGCACGATCGGCGCCGCGGCCGCCGAGTTCGCGGAGAAGGAGAAGGGGTCGATCGAGCCGGGGAAATGGGCGGACCTGGTCGTGCTCGACACGAATCTACTCAAGGCGACTCCGAAGCAGATCCTCGCTGCGAAGGTCGTGGCGACGATCTTCAACGGCCAGGTCGTCTACGGCACCCTAGAGTAGCCGCTGCAGGGCGAAGGGCGCGATGGGATGGCGCGTCTTTCCGTCGATCACCAGGTCGGCGAGGATCTCCCCCACCACCGGCGCGAACTTGAACCCGTGGCCCGAGCAGGGGGAGCCGACCACCACGTCGGAGCGGCCCGGAAGCAACCCGAAGGCGAAGTGCTCGTCGGGCGTGTTCGTGTAGATGCAGGTCGTCGAGCGGCGGTAGCCCTCGGCGAGCGCGGGAATCGTCTCGCGCAGCCGGGCCTTCATCTCGTCGATCTCGTCCGGGCCGACCTCGCGGCGGATCTGCTCGGGCGGCACGAGCTCGCCTCCGTGGTGGAAGGCGACCTTCACGCCGTCGCCGCGGACGTCGGGGATGGAGTAGAAGGGGATCCGACCGTAGTCCCAGATGAAGAGCGGCGTCCGCTGCGGCAGGTCGAACCAGTGCATGACCTGGCGCTCGGTCTTGAGCGGCAGCGCGGGCGCGAGCTTCGGAAGCCAGGCGCCCGCGGTGATCACGGTCCGGCCCGCGGGGAGCGCCGACTTCACCCCGAAGCGCAGTTCGGCCCCGAGGGCGCGCGCCCGTTCCTGGAAGGCGAGGACGCCGTCCTCCGCGAAAACGACGCCCGCCTCGTCCTCCCAGAGGGCCTCGTCCTGGGGCCGGAAGCGCATGAAGGGATACTCGCGGGACAGCTCCGCGTGCGAGAGGAGGCGATGGGGGAGGCCGTAGCGCCGGGCGCTTTCGAGGGAGCCGCGGACCACCGGTCCTTCCGCGGGGCCGATCATGAGTCCGCCCGTCTTCACCCGGAGCGTGCTCTTCGTCTCGGCCTCGAGCTCGCGCCAGAGCTCGTAGGCGCGGAGCACGAGCGGGACGTAGTCGGGATGCTCGAAATAGGCCTGCCGGATCACGCGGGTGCGGCCGTGGGAGGAGCCGCGGTCGTGTCCCGGCGAGAACTGCTCGAGGCCCAGGACCTTCAGGCCGCGTCGGGCGAGCTGCCAGGCGGCCGCGCTGCCCATCGCCCCCAGGCCGATGACCGTGACGTCGTGCGCCACGCGGCTACTCGCGCGATTCCGCCGGGCCCTTGTCCTTGGGCGTGTGCTTCTCGTCCCGCGTGAGGAGGATCTTGTCGACGATGAAGCCGTCCTCCCGCATGAACACGTTGATCGTGCGGGTCGCGGCCTCCTTGATCTCGATCACGGCGGGCTCGTTGTCCTTGGTGTCGTTGATCCAGGCCCACTCTTCGGTCGGAAAGTCGCCGAGGCGGTCCGAGGTCTCGACCGCCTTGCCGTCCAGCCCGACGTGGCAGGAGTTGTCGGAGTCGGTTTTTCCATAGCCCCGCACCCAGACGCGGTACTTGCCGG
>JACQFK010000245.1 GCA_016200125.1 Planctomycetota bacterium | reverse complement strand
CCCTCCTGTTGTCCCCCGGCGGGGGACCGCCCCCCTTATTCTTCTTTCGCGAAGGTCCTCCCATTCCGTAAAATCCCTACCCTCATGACCGTGCGCGTCCGCTTCGCCCCCAGCCCCACGGGGGATCTCCACATCGGGGGCGTCCGGACGGCGCTCTACAACTACCTCCACGCGAGGCATGAGTGCGGGGTCTTCGTGCTCCGGATCGAGGACACCGATCAGGCGCGCAACCGCGAGGACTCGCTCAAGACCATCAAGGACGGCCTCGCGTGGTGCGGCCTCTCCTGGGACGAGGGGCCCTTCTACCAGAGCCTCCGGCTGGACCGCTATCGCGAGCTCGCCAAGAAGCTCGAGGAGGGCGGGCGGGCCTACTGGAAGGAGGACCCGGAGAAGGGGAAGGCCCTCTATTTCAAGATCGACCGCGAGCGCGTCGGCTGGAAGGACGTCATCCACGGCGAGATGGCCTTCGACACCTCCGCCGATCCGGACCTCGTCGTCATCCGCTCCAACGGCTTCCCGACCTACAACTTCGCGGTGGTGGTCGACGACCACGACATGAACATCACGCGGGTCCTGCGGGGCGACGAGCACGCGCCCAACACGCCCAAGCAGATCATGCTCTACCGCGCCCTCGGCTGGACGCCCCCCGAGTTCGGCCACATGCCGCTCATCTTCGACCCGAACGGCGCCAAGCTCTCGAAGCGCGAGATCGACCGCTACCGCGAGATCGGCCTGCCGGTGACCGTCGAGGAATGCCGCCGCCTGGGCTATCTCCCCGAGGCGATCATCAACTTCCTGGCGCTGCTCGGCTGGTCGCCGGGCAACAACATCGAGCTCATGACGCTCGAGGAGATGATCAAGCTCTTCACGCCGGACCGCATCGGGAGCACGCCCGCGCGCTTCCTCGTGGACAAGCTGCAGTGGATGAACGGCCAGTACATCCGGAAATGCCCCCTGGACCGCCTCGTCGATCTCTGCAAACCCTACCTCGCGGCGAAGTACGACCTGTCGGGCGTCCCGGCGGCGACGCTGAGGGAAGCCGTCCGCCAGCAGCAGGAGCGCCTGAAGCGGCTGGACGAGATCGCCGGGCTCACCAAGTTCGTCTTCCTGCCGGACGTCGAGGTGGACGAGAAGGCGGTCGCGAAGTGGCTGAAGGCAGAGGGAGGCAAGGCGGTCCTCGAAGAACTTCTGACCGGACTGACTCCGATGGCGACGTTTGAGAAGGAAGCGGTGGAGAACCTGCTCAAGACCATCGCCGAGAGGCGGGGCCTCAAGCTCGGCAAGGTCGCGCAGCCGCTCCGGGTCGCGGTCACGGGAAGCGACGCGAGCCCGCCGATGCACGAGACGCTTTCCATCCTGGGCAAGGACCGCGTGATCGCGCGCGTCGACGCGATGCTGAAGAGACTATGACCAACGTGCTCGTCGTGGGCAGCGTGGCGCTCGACACCCTCGAGACGCCGCAGGGCCGGGCGGACAACGCGCTCGGCGGATCGGCGACCCATTTCGCGCTCTCGGCCAGCCGCTTCGCCCCGGTGAGGCTGGTGGGCGTCGTGGGGAAGGACTTCCCCCGCGAGCACATCGAGATGCTCAAGGGCCAGAAGATCGACGTCACGGGGCTCGAGATCGCCGAGGGGAAGACCTTCCGCTGGCACGGTCGCTTCGTCGGGGACATGAGCCGGGCGGAGACCGTGTCGGTCGAGCTCAACGTCCTCGCCACCTTCCAGCCGAAAGTCCCCGGGCCCTTCGCGTCCACGCCCTTCGTCCTGCTGGGCAACGCCTCGCCCGACGTCCAGCAGTCGGTGCTGGACCAGTTGAAGGGGCCGAAGTTCGTCATGCTCGACACGATGAACCTGTGGATCTCCACGCAGCGGGCGGCGCTCCTGAAGCTGCTGCCCCGGGTCGACGCCGTCTGCATCAACTTCGAGGAGGCCCTGCAGCTCGCGGAGACGACGAGCGGCGCGAAGGCCGTCCGGCGGATCCTCGACCTGGGCGCAAAGACCCTCATCATGAAGCGCGGAGAGCACGGGGCCACGCTCGCCACGAAGGACGGGCAGTTCTCCGTCCCCTCGTTCCCGACGGACCGGGTCGTCGATCCCACCGGCGCCGGCGACTCCTTCGCAGGCGGCACGCTCGGCTATCTCGCCCAGGCCGGGCCGGACAAGTCGGCCCTGCGGCGCGCGATCGTCTACGGGTCGGTGATGGGCTCCTTCGCGGTGGAGGAATTCGGCACGAAGCGCATCCAGGGCGTGACGCGCGAGGAAATCGATCTGCGCGCGCGAGCGATCCTGGACATGCTCAGTGTATAGTTAGAGGTTCTCCGAGGGTCAACGATGTCCGCGCGCAAAGAGTGGATGCTCGGCATTCCCGGCCACAACGAGCTCGTCAACCTCGACCAGGTGCTGCTGCTCGTGCGGGGAGGCTCGCTGCGTCCCACCGACCTGGTGAAGAAGCTGGGCGAGCCCTGGCGCGCCGCGAACGAGGTGACCGAGCTGGCGCCCCATTTCACGGACGCGCCGCCCCAGGCCCAGCGTGCCACCGTCGAGCCCATCCCCCTGAAGCCCGGCGAGGCGAAGCAGGGGGAGCCCATCCGGACCACGACCGACCGCGTGGCCCGCATGGGCGGGAAGACGCCCGAGACGTCGAGGCGCGGCGATCCGCGGAGCGAGTCCAACGCGGTCAAGCCCGCGCCGAAGCCCGAGGAGAAAGCGCCCGAGACGCCGAAGCCCTCGGAGGACCGGGCGCCGATCCGCACCCAGACCGCGCGCGTCGCGACCGTGTCGGCGCCCCCGAAGACCGAAGCCAAGCCGGCGCCTCCTCCCCCCAAGGAGGAGAAGAAGGAGGAGAAGAAGTCGGATCCCGCCAAGTCCGAGACGAAGGCCGAGGGCTCCGCGACGGACAAGCTGTCGTCGCGCCGCAAGCCTCAGCTCACCAAGCCTCCTCCCCAGGTGGAGCCGAGCATCGAGCCCATGGTGGCGAAGTACTACTCGCCGGTCGACATGCTCCGCTGCGCCTCCTTCGCGTTCGAGCCCAAGAAACTGTTGTACAGCTCGCCGGTCGTGATCCTCATGATCATCTGGTCGATCGGCATGTACCGGAGCCAGAGCGGAACCGGCGGCGGGGTGTTCGAGGGCGTGCTCTTCATCCTGTTCATGACGATCCTCATCTTCGGCTTTGCGTTCATCCTCACGAGCCTCGCCTTCGTATCGCGCCGCCAGCTGGAGGGCCGCGACTACTACGTCGGGGAGGTGGTGCACTACACCGCCAAGAGCGCGGTCACCGCGCTGGTCTATCCGATCGCCGCGCTGGTCCCCTCGCTGCTGTCGCTCGGCATCCTCTTCCTGCTCGGCCTCGCGCGCAACCGCAGCACCGGGATGGCCTCGACGCTCAAGGTCGGCTTCATCCTTCCGATGATCTTCGCGTTCATCACGGTGCTGGGCGCGCTCGTGTACCAGGTCGCCTGCATGTACGTCCCGGCGGCGGCGGCGATCGAGGGCGAGGGGCTCGGCGGCTCGATCCGCCACGCGTGGGACCAGGTCCGGCGCCAGTGGGGCCGGGTCGTCCTCCACTGGCTGATCGTCACCGTGGCCTTCGGCGTCATCAGCGCGGTCTGCATGGGCCTCTCCATCCTCGCGATCCTGCTGCCCGAATGGATCTGGAAGACGGACGATGCCGCCATCCTCGCGGCTTGGAACCAGTTTACAGGCATCCAGGCGGTCTATCACGGGCTCGCCTACGGGCTCGGCATGATGCTCCCCGTCTCGCTGCTCTCGACGCTGGGGACGCTGTCCTACCTGTCGCTCCGTACGCCGGCGGGGGCCCAGCTCTCGCCGTCGCCGATGGAGGACACGAGCGGCATCACGCTGGGGGCGATGCGGGGGCACGGCGGACCGGGCGACAGCACCAATCCCTCCGAGACCCGTCCCGCGCCCGCGGAACCCTCCGCGCCGCTCAGCGACATCTCGGACGACAGCGACGAGCAGCCGCTGGTGAAGGACTAGCGGGAGCGCCATCATGCTTCCAGGCGCGCTTCTGGCCCTCGCGTCGATGGTGTTCTTCCAGGAGGACGTCGCGCGCTGGAAGTTCGACGGCGACGTCAAGGACTCCGGTCCCGCCGCGCTGCCCACCCAGGCCGTCGGACGGATTGAATTCATCGACTCGCCCGTCTCCGGAAAGATGGCCGTCTTCAACGGCGTGGACGCCTATGTCCAGATCGATCCGCCGGGCAAGCTGGGCGCCGGATCGGGCGATTTCTCGCTGAGCGCCTGGATCTTCCCGCTCGACCGCCGCGCGTCGCCGATCTTCTCGCGCAAGGGCTGGTCGCTGCAGCAGCTGGACGGCGGGGTGCTCAAGCTCGTCCTCGCGACCGGCGAGATGGCGACGCGCGCCGGGAGTTTCCCGGCAAACCAGTGGAACCATGTGGTTGTGTCGCTGAAGCGGGTCGAGGACAAGTTCACGACGGCCCTCGAGGTGAACGGCGATCTGGCCATGGTGGGGTTTCTTCCCACGGCGGACCTGGATGCCGAGCAGGCTCCGCTGCTGATGGGGAAGGGAAGCGACGAGGGGAAACTGTTCACGGGCTTTCTCGACGATGTCCGCCTGTTCTCCCGCGCGCTGGCGCCGGGCGAAGGCGGCAAGCTGACCGACGAGGGGATGCCCTGGCTCCGTCCGAAGGCGCATGCAAAGACTCCCTTCGCGGGGAAGTTCGAGGTCGTGCAGGACGACGTGATCGTCTTCGCCGGCGGGGAGAACGGCCGCGTGGGGCAGGAACTCGGCTACCTGGACACGCTCCTCCCGCTGGGCGCGAGCGGAAAGCGCGTGCGCTACCGCGGCATGGCCTGGGAGGGTGACACCGTCTACGAACAGCCCCGGCCGCTGAACTTCGGATCCTGGTCGGATCAGTTCCGCCGCACGGGGGCGACGATCGTCTTCGCCCAGTTCGGCCAGGTCGAAGCGCTCGAGGGGAAGGCCGGGCTCGCGCGTTTCGAAGCCGCCTACGAGGCGCTGATCGCCCAGTTCTCGCAGGTCACGAAGCGGATCGTCCTCGTCTCGCCGGTGCCCTTCGGACGCGGAACGGCGCGTCAGCCGGATCTCTCCGCCCGCAACGAGGACCTGAAGCTCTACGTCGGCGCGATCCGGAAGCTCGCCGCGAAGAACGGCTGCCTCTTCATCGACCTGGCGACGAAGCCGCTGGCCGGGGAAGGCGTGACGCGCGACGGGTTGCATCTCTCCACGGAGGGCCACTGGCTCGCCGCGAAGGAGACGGTCCGCCAGCTCGAACTCCCGGGCGTCAGCGACCTGGACACCCCGGACCCGAAGGGCGTGTTTCCGCGCGAGTCCTACGAGAAGCTCCGCGGCGCGATCCGCGTCAAGAACGGGCTCTGGAGCGAGTGGTGGCGGCCGACGAACTGGGCCTTCCTCAACGGCGACCGCATCGAGCAGCCAAGCAGCCGCGATCATCTGGACCGGCGCGTCCGCTGGTTTCCGGTCGAGGTCCAGCAGCTTCCCGCGATGCTCCGCCGCGAGGAGGACAAGATCGAAACGCTGATCCAGGCGGAGCGGAAATGAACGCATTGCTGGCCGCCCTGATCCTGCTGCAGGCTCCGGATGACCCGGAGATGGAGCGGAAGTCCTTCCAGGTCGCGGAGGGCTACGAGGTCAGCCTCTTCGCGTCGGAGAAGGACGGCATCGTGAAGCCGCTCCAGATCCGCTGGGACCCGCAGGGGCGCCTCTGGGTCGCCTGCGGCCAGTCCTATCCCCAGCTCAAGCCCGGCGAGACGGCCGACGACACGATCGTCATCCTCGAGGACACGAACGGCGACGGCGTCGCGGACAAGTCGACGGTCTTCGCGCGCGGCCTCAACATGCCCATGGGGCTCGAACTCGGGAAGGGCGGCGCCTACGTCGGCCAGGGCGAGGAGATCATCCACCTGAGGGAACGCGACGGCCATGCCGCGGAGCGCACGGTGCTCTTCCGCGGTTTCTTTGCCGCCGACTCGCATCAGAACATCAACTCGTTCGTCTGGGGGCCGGGCGGGGAGCTGATGTTCTGCCAGGGACTGCACGTCTACGCCCACGTCGAGACGCCCTGGGGCGTGGAGAAGCTCGACAAGGCCGGCGTCTGGCGGATGAGGGAGAAGCGCGGGCGCCTCGATCCCTACCTGGGCGACGACATGGGCCCCCAGAATCCCTACGGCATCGTGTTCGACGACTACGGCCAGCCCATCATGGTCGCGGGGAACGGGCAGGGCGTCTACTACATGGTCCCCGCCATGGTCCGCACCCGCCACTTCCAGCAGTACGCGCAGATCTGGACCAAGACGAACAAGCTCGCGGGCGCGGATCTCATCGAGACCGCGGCGATGCCCGCGGAGGTCCAGAACGTGATGGTCTGCGGCGGCTTCCTCAACAACGCGGTCTACTGGTTCCAGACGCTCGACGACGGCTCGGGCTTCCGCGTGAAGGACCTGCCCGCGCTGATCGTGTCGAAGAGCCCGGTCTTCCGCGCCGTCGACGTGCGGATGGGGCCCGACGGCGCCATCTACATCGCCGACTGGTACAACCCGGTCATCGGCCATTACCAGGCGTCGTTCCGCCATCCCGACCGGGACAAGGCCCACGGCCGGATCTGGCGGGTCACCGCGAAGGGCAAGAGCTCCGTCAAGCCGCCGAACCTCGCGGTCATGACGACGCCGGAGCTGCTCGATCAGCTCAAGTCGGGGGAGCGCTGGGGGCGCAGTCAGGCGCGCCGCCTTCTGGCGGACCGTCCGCTCGACGAGGTGATCAGCGCGACGGAGAAGTGGGTCGGGACGCTTAATCCGGCCGATCCGCTCCTCAGCCGGCTCCTCATCGACGCGATCGGAATCTACGAGACGCACGAGGTGGTCGATCCGGTGCTCCTCCGGCGCCTCCTGCAGTCCCCCGACTACCGCGTCCGCGCCTACGCGACGCGGGTGGTCGGCTCCTGGAGCGACCGCCTGCCGGGGGCGCTCAGCCTGCTGGCGGAGCGGGCGGCCGACGAGCATCCGCGCGTGCGGCTCGAGGCGGTGGTCGCGTCGTCCTACGTCGCCGATCCCAAGGCCGTCGAGGTCGCCTCGATCGTCGTCGACCGTCCGATGGACCGCTTCCTGACCCACGCGCTGACCCAGACGGTCCATGCGCTGAAGCCGCAGTGGAAGCCGGCCTT
>JACQFK010000250.1 GCA_016200125.1 Planctomycetota bacterium | reverse complement strand
GGTCTCCTTCAGGAGACTCCGCTCGCGAAGGTCCCGGATCAGCGTCCCGAAGGCCGGGTCCAGGGCATCCAGGTTCCCCTGGATCTTGTTGAAGTTGTCTCCGTGCGTGTCCCAGCCCCCGAGCCCCACCTCGACGAACTTCACGCCCCGCTCGACCAGCCGCCGGGCCAGCAGGCAGCCCTGGCCGAAGGGCGTCCGACCGTACTTGTCCCGCAGCTGGTCGTCCTCCTCCTTGAGGTCGAAGGCCCGGAGCTGGGGCGTGTGCATCAGCTCGTCCGCCTTGTGGTAGGCCTCGCGCCGCTTCTGGACAAAGCCGGCGCCGCGCTCGTCGGCGAAGGACGTCTCGAGGTCCTCCAGCACGTGCATCCGCTCGTTGAAGCGGAGGACGTCGACTCCGGCCGGATAGCGGAGGTTCGAGATCGGATCGCCGGGACGCTCGACGGGATAGGGCGCATGGTCGTTCGCCAGGAAGGCCGGTCCCGGGACGCGGCCCCGGAGCTGGATCGTGATGAAGTTGGGGAGCGCCGACCCCGGCATCCCCTTCTCCCTCGAGACGTAGGCGCCGATGCCCGGATGGGACGTCGCCGCCTCGGGCACGTGGCCCGTGTGGAGCACATACTGTCCCCGGCCGTGGTCGCCCTCCTTGGACGTGAGCGACCGGATGATCGACAGGTCCTTCATCTCCGCCGCGACGCGGGGTAGATGCTCGCAGATCTGGATCCCCCGGACCGCGGTGTCGATCGCCTTGAAGGGGCCGTTCGTGTCCTGTCCGGGCTTGGGATCGAAGGTGTCGATGTGGCTGGGGCCGCCCTCCATGAAGAGGACGATCACCGCCTTGGCCTTCGCCCGCGCCGCGGCCTCCTGGGCGATGAGCGCGGGAGCGAGCGACGCCGCCGCGGTCGCGCCGAGGCCGATCCGGAGGAAGGAGCGCCGGTCAAGCTCGCACATATCAATGCCTCGTCACAAATTCGGTGGAATTCAGCAGAGCCCAGAAGATGTCCTCGTAGATCCGGGGGCTGTCGCCGGCCTTCCGGATCCGGGCCAGGAGCGCCTCCGTCTCGCGCGCCTTCGGCGGCCGCGAGAGGGTCGTCAGGAAGAGCTCCTCGATCCGCCTTCCGGCGTCCTTCTCGCGCTCCATCAGCCGGGCGAGGCGGAATTCCGCCGCGACGGAGGTCCCGCGCGCCACCAGCTCCCCGTTCAGGAAGAAGAGCGCCTGCGAGATCGTCGGTTCCGCGGCGGGGACGGCCGGCTCGTTGGGCTGGACTGAAACCTTGAACTCGCGGAAGAAGGTCTCGCGGAACGACTCCTGGGGCGACCCGTTCTTCCCTTTGGGATTGGGCTTGGCTTCGTCGAGCCCCGTCGCCCGCACCACGCTGTCGAAGAGCTGCTCGGGCAGCAGGGGCGCGACCGACGCCTGGGAGAAGAGCCGCGACGCCGCCTCCTCCGCCGCCGCGCGGCGGGACGAAAGCTGGTAGGGCTTCGAGAGGACGATGGACTTGACGAGCTTCCGGACATCGTAGCCCGAGCGGATGAACTCGTCGGCGAGATCTTCGAGCAGCTCCGGATGGGACGGCTTCTTCCCGGCCGAAAAGCCGTCCAGCGGATGGACCAGCCCGCGGCCGATCAGCAGGCCCCAGTGGCGGTTGACCGCGGCGCGGGCGAATTGACGGTCGGCGGTGAGGATCCGGGCGAAGGCGGCGCGGCGCGACTCGTTCTCGCCGACGCCTTCGCCGGTCGCCTTGTAGCGGGGCCCGACGCTCTGCTTCGACGGCCCGGGCTGCTTGCCGTTCTTCGGCTCCTCGGGTTTCTTTGCGGCCTTCTCGGCTCCGGCGATCCCCGGCTCGCCGCGCCCCGGGTCGTCGATGATCCAGCCGCTCTGGGGCTCGGTCCCGCCGCCTCCGCGGACCTCGGAGCGGGCCTGCCAGAAGAACGCGGCCATCCCGCTGAAGTCCTGCTGCGTCCAGTCGTCGAAGGGATGGTCGTGGCACTCGGCGCAGCGGATCTGCATGCCCAGGAAGACGCGCGCCGTGCGCTCGACGACGTCCTTCGAGCCTTCCTCCTTGGCGTTGAAGAGCCCCGCAGCGAGGAATCCGACCGCCGGATCTAGGTCCGACGGCCCCTTGGCCGTCAGCATCCTTCTCACGAAGCGGTCGTAGGGCATGTTGGACCGCACGGCGTCGCGCAGCCAGTCGCGGAAGACGCCGTGCACCACCTGGACCTTACCGGTCGGATAGAGCGTGAGATCGTCGGCCCAGCGGCGCGACCACCACGTCGCGAACGCCTCGCTCCGGAGCCAGCCCTCGACCGTCTTCTCGCGCTTGGCGGCATCGGGATCGGCCGCGAACTTGCGGATCTCGTCCGGCGTCGGAATGACGCCCCGGAGGTCGAGCGAGAGCCGGCGGAAGTACTCGTAGTCGTCCGCCAGGGGCGCAGGCCGGAGGCCTTCCGACTCCCAGCGTTCCGCGATCCGGCGGTCGATGACGTCCGTGGACCCTCCCCCGTGCAGCGCGAGGACGGCCAGCAGCAGCAGTGTGCGCATCGGCTCCCCCTACTTCTTCTTCTCGGGTTTCTTCTCGGGCTCCGCCGGCCGCGATTTGAGCTCGGCCGTCAGCCGGTCGATCTCGGCCTGCACGCGCTCGGCGTCCCGCCCGGCCCGCTCCCGGTCGGCCGCGCCCAGGTCGGCGTTCGCCGCCATCGAGCGGAGCTCCTCGAGCCGGTCGCGGAGCGTCGCGACCTGGTTCTCGACGTCAACGGGCGCCTGCTTGCGGTCGCCCTTGGCGGTGAGCTTCTTGATCGCCCGGACCGTCTCGTCGATCATCTTGCCGGCCTTCATGTCCAGCTGCTCCCCGCGCTTGGCGTCCGCCCAGGCCTCGGACTGATGGCCCAGCAG
>JACQFK010000222.1 GCA_016200125.1 Planctomycetota bacterium | reverse complement strand
GGTGATCGCGCGGGTGGCCGACGAGATGCGCCGCCTGCACGACTCGGGCGTCTACCACGCCGACCTCACCATGAAGAACATCCTGATGAGCGGCACGTCGATCTACATCATCGACCTCGACAAGGCGACCCTCGCCCCGCGGCGGGACGAGCGGCTCGACATCATGAACCTCGCACGCCTCAACCGCTCGGTCGTCAAGCTCCTGGGCACCCGCGGCGCCGTGACGCGCACCGACAAGCTCCGCTTCCTGCGCCGCTACCTCGGCGGGCGGGACCGCATCAAGGAGCTCTCCCAGATCTGCACCCAGGGCCTCTGGTTCCACCGCCTCTGGTGGTCCCTCAGCGGCCAAGCCTGAAGACGAAAACCGAAAGCCGTAAATCGGGAAGAGCCCCCCTTCCTGCCCCAGGGAAACGTCCCCACGCGACGGCTTTGGCCCCTTCGGTCCTTGTAGGGGCAGACACCGAGCCTCGGAGTTGCTTTAATTCTCTCTTCTGGATTCTCGATTCTCGTTCATGAACATTCTGGTCAAAGGGAACAACTGGCTCGGCGACGCCGTGATGAGCCTGCCCACGCTGCGGTCGCTCAAGCAGATGGCGCCCCGCAGCCGCATCAGCGTCCTCACGAAGCCCTCCTTCGCCGATTTGTACCGCGGCGCCCCCTACGTCGACGAGGTCCTCTCCCACGAACGCGGCGGCATGGCCGCCTGGGTCCGCACGGTCCGCGACCTCAAGCGACGGAAGTTCGACACCGCCCTCGTCCTCCCCCGCTCATTCAGCGCCGCCTTCCTCGCCTGGAGCGTCGGGGTGCCGCGCCGCATCGGCTACGGCGGCGGAGGACGCACGAAGCTGCTGACCGAGACGCCCGAGCCGCTCAGCCGGCGCCACCGCGTGCATCACTACCACCACCTGCTGTCGGCCCTCGGCGAGCCGCCGGCCGTCCAGCCGCCGCGGCTGGAGATCCCGGCCGACGCCGCCGCCTGGGCGGAGGAGCGCATGGCCGGCGGCCCCTGGATCGGCTTCAATCCCGGCGCCACGTACGGCGCGGCCAAGCAGTGGTTCCCCGACCGCTTCATCGAGCTCGGCCGCAAGCTTTCCAAGCGGGGCCGCCTCGTGGTCGTCGGCGGTCCCGCCGAAGCCGAACTGGGCGAACAGGTGGCGAAGGGCGTCGACGGGATCAGCATCGCGGGCCGGACCACGGTGTCGCAGCTCGCCGCCGCGATCGCCCGCTGCTCCCTCTTCGTCACCAACGACACCGGCCCGATGCACGTGGCCGACGCGGTCGCCACGCCGATGGTCGCGATCTTCGGGCCCACCGACTGGATCGTGACGCCGCCCTACGGGAAGAACCACACGATCGTCCGCCACGAGATCGAGTGCAGCCCCTGCCTGAAGCGCGTCTGCCCGCTCAAGCACCACGACTGCATGAAGAAGGTCGACGTCCAGCAGGTTCTCAAGGCCTGCGAGGAGCGGCTTCGATGAAGGTCGCCCTGGTCATCGAGAAATTTACGCCCGCCGGCGGCGCGGAGCGGCAGTGCGCGTACCTGGCGCGCGGCCTCCTGGCCCGGGGCCACGAGGTGCACGTCTTCGGGCGGCACATCACGGACCTGCCTGGCCTCCAGCGCCACCTGGTTCCCGGCGAGGGGATCTTCCGCCACCAGGCCTTCGACATCCAGTCGCGGAAGCTGCTCCAGGCCGGGACCTTCGACATCATCCACTCGTTCACGCGGACGTCGTACCAGGACATCCTGCGCCTCGGCGGCGGGACCCATCGCGAGTACCTGGACCGGACCGATCCCGCGTACTCCGCCCTCGGCCGGCTCTGGCGGAAGATCCGTCCCAAGGAGCGGCTCGAGCTCGACCTCGAACGCAGGAGCTTCCTTCCCCAGTCCTCGAAGAAGATCGTGGCCGTGTCCCATCGCGTCAAGGAGGAAGTCGTCCGCCACTACGGCGTCGCCGCCGGCAAGATCGCCGTGATCCACAACGGCGTGGACGCGAACGAATTCAAGCCGAGCGACGAGGCGCGCCGGCTCATCCGGAACCAGATCGGCCTCGAGGAGTCGGACTACACGCTGCTCTTCGTCGGCAGCGGCTTCAGGCGCAAGGGACTCGAGTCCGCCATCGCGGCCGTCGACCGCGTCCCCTCCGCCCGCCTCGTGGTCGCGGGCGAGGGCCAGGCCCCCTCCCATCCCCGCGTCCTGATGCTGGGGCGGCGGACCGACGTCTCCCACCTCTACGCCGCCGCCGACGCCTTCATCTTCCCCACGCTCTACGACCCCTTCCCCAACGCGGTCCTCGAGGCGATGTCGAGCGGCATCCCGGTCATCGTCAGCCGCGTCGCCGGCGTCTCGGAGATCATCGACGGCGATTCGATCGTCGTCGAGGAGCCGAGAAACATCGACGAACTGTCCGCCGCGGTGAAGAAACTCGAGGATCCCGCCGTCCGGAAGCCGATGGGCGAGGCGGCGCGGCGCAAGGCGCTCGCCCATCCGCTCGACCAGGTGCTGGACGCGAACCTCAAGATCTACGACGAGGTCCTGGCCCTGAAGGGCCTGCGCAAGGCACCGGGGTTTGAGGCGCCCGGTCCGTCCCGTATGTAGGGTCGGAGCGTCCCCAAGGGTGTACTTCTTATAGGGGCCCCCCCTCCGTTTTGAAGGAGCTGTCCATGTCCAGCCGAAATCTCGGGAGAAGCGCCGCCTTCCTGCTCGTCGCGGCCCTCCTCCCCGCCTGCAAGTTCAACGGATTCTTCGTCCCCTTCTCCCCGGTCACGGTCAACGCGGAGCTGAGGGGCAGCCAGGTCGTCCCCGCGACCGCCACGCCCTCCACCGGGACCGCCGTCCTGACGGTGTCGGGCAGCCGGACCTCCATCGACTATTCGGTGACCTACGCCGGAGCCGGCGTGATCACGTCCGTCGAAATCCGCATCGGCATCGCGGGCTCGAACGGTCCCGTGATCTTCACCCTCACCAGCGCGCCCTTCGTCAACCCGCTCACCGGCACGCTCAATTCGACCAATCTCACGCTGCAGCCGGGCGCAGGCGTCATGAACTTCGGCGACGCGATCGACAAGATCCTCAACGGAGGCGCCTATATCCTCATCAGCACCGCCACCAGCCTCACGGGAGAGATCCGCGGGCAGCTCGGCGCCGCCGTCGTGGCGTCCGCCGTGCTGTCCGGCGCCCAGGAAGTCCCTCCGGTCGCGGGCACGGGCAGCGGCACGCTGACCGCCGCCTTCGACTCGACCCAGGGGACGATCGTCGTGACGACGGCCTTCACCGGTCTGACCAGCGCGACGACGGCGGCCCACATCCATGCCGGCGCGGCGGGGGTCGGCGGCGGCCCCATCGTCTTCAACCTGTCGCTGGTCGCCTTCACCAGCCCGCTCACCGTGACGCTGACCTCCGTGGACTTCCTCCCCGGCGGCGGCCTCGTGACGTATGCCGACGCGGTGAATGCCTTCCTGAGCGGCACGCTCTACGTGAACATCCACACGGTCACCAACGGCGGCGGCGAGATCCGAGGCCAGATCGGCCCGGCCCATCTCACCTCCGCGCTCGACGGCCTGACGGTCGTACCCGCCAACTCATCGACCGCGACGGGCACGGCCAGCGTGGTGCTCAACGCGCTCCAGACCGAGGCGACGGTCTCCGTCACGCACAACGTGACCGCGCCGACGTCGGTCCTCATCCACGCGGACGATCCCGGCTTCAACGGCCCCCAGATCTTCGACGTGGACGCGGTCGCCGGCAGCGCGGCGAGCCCCGCGAACGCCGTCCTGAAGCCGATCCACCTGATTCCCGCGCCCGCCAAGGGCATCGTGAGCTTCTCGAACTTCGTCAACGCCCTGCTGACGTCGAAAACCTACGTCGATGTCGGCTCCGCAGGCTTCCCCTTCGGTGAAATCCGAGGACAGATCATTCCCTGAGCGCCCTTTAGAAAGTCTTTCCGGCTCGCGACGTGGATTGACAATCCCGCGGGTGCACGTTATCTTGGCGCAAACCGGAAAGGGTATAGCATGGCGCGGGGGGCCGGTCCTGTAGTTGCCGTCATTCCAGCCCGATACGCCAGCACCCGTCTCCCCGGAAAACCCCTCCTCGCCGAAACCGGGAAGACCCTCATCCAGCACGTCTATGAGCAGGTCCGCAAGTGTCCGGGCCTCGACCGCATCGTGGTGGCGACCGACGACGACCGCATCCTCCAGGCCGTGAAGGCCTTCGGGGGCGAGGCCGTCATGACGTCGCCCCGGCATCCCACGGGGACGGACCGGATCGCCGAGGCCGTGCGCGGCATCGACTGCGCCAAGGTCGTGAACGTCCAGGGCGACGAGCCGGAGATCGAGCCCGAGATCATCAAGGCGCTGATCGACCTCCTCGACCAGGACGCCGAGATGGCCACGCTGGCCGTGCCCTTCGACAATCCCCAGGACGCGCTGCTCTCCCACCGGGTCAAGGTCGTCGTCGACCGCCACCACAACGCGCTGTACTTCTCGCGGTCGCGCATCCCCTACTCGAACGGGACGGTGACGCCCGCCCTGCTCCACCTGGGCATCTACGGCTACACCAAGGGCTTCCTCCAGCGCTACGTTACGCTCGATCCCACGCCGCTGGAGCAGGCCGAGAAATTGGAGCAGCTCCGCGCGCTCGAACACGGCTACAAGATCAAGGTCGGCATCGTGAAAGTGAAGTCCCGCGGCGGCATCGACACCCCCGAGGATTACGCCGCCTTCGTGAAGCGTTTGAGAGAGAGGGTTCCTTCATGACCAAGCACATCTTCGTGACCGGAGGCGTCGTCTCGTCCCTCGGCAAGGGCCTGACGAGCGCCTCGATCGGCCTCCTGCTCGAGTCCATGGGGCTCAAGGTCGCGATGCAGAAGTTCGATCCCTACATCAACGTCGACCCGGGGACCATGAACCCCCACCAGCACGGCGAGGTTTACGTGACCGAGGACGGCCTGGAGGGCGACCTCGACCTTGGCCACTACGAGCGATTCACCACCTCGGCCGTGAACATCCACTCGAACTACACGACGGGCAAGATCTACAGCTCCGTCATCGCCCGCGAGCGTCGCGGCGAGTACCTGGGCCAGACCGTCCAGGTCATCCCGCACACCACCAACGAGCTCAAAGAGGCGGTGAAGCGCGTCGAGGGGCCCGCGATCGACGTCGCGATCACCGAGATCGGCGGCACCGTCGGCGACATCGAGAGCCTGCCCTTCCTCGAGGCGATCCGGCAGTACCAGCTCGACGCCGGACGGGACAACGTGATGTACATCCACCTCACGCTGATCCCCTTCCTCCACGCAAGCCAGGAGATCAAGACCAAGCCCACGCAGCAGTCCGTCGGCAAGCTGCGCGAGATCGGCATCTTCCCGGACATCCTGATCTGCCGCACCGAGGTCGCGCTGGGCGAGGACGTCCGCGCCAAGATCTCGCTCTTCTGCAACGTGCCCAAGGAGGCGGTCATCGAGGAGAAGGACGTCGACTTCTCGATCTACCAGATCCCGCAGATGCTCGCCGAGCAGAAGGTCGACGAGCTGATCATCAAGCGGCTCGGCCTCACGGGGAAAAGGCCCGACCTCACCCGCTGGAACGAGGTCGTCGAGACGCTGCGCCGGCCCGACAGCGAGGTCACGGTCGGAATCGTCGGCAAGTACATGGACATGCACGACGCTTACAAGTCCATCTACGAGTCGCTGACGCACGCGGGCATCGCGAACCGCTGCCGGGTGAAGATCAAGAAGATCCCGGCGGAGGACGTCGAGCGGTCCGGGATCGCGAAGTTCATGGACGGCGTGAGCGGCATCCTCGTGCCGGGCGGCTTCGGCCACCGGGGGATCGAGGGCAAGATCAAGGCCGCGCAGTACGCCCGCGAGTGCAAGGTGCCCTACTACGGCCTCTGCCTCGGCATGCAGATCGCCTGCATCGAGTTCGCCCGCAACGTCGCCGGGCTCGAGGGGGCGAATTCCACCGAGTTCGATCCCAAGACGCCGCATCCGGTGATCCACATGATGGAGCGCCAGCGGGCGATCACGGAAAAGGGCGGCACGATGCGGCTCGGCAGCTACCCCTGCCGGATCGAGCCCGACTCCATCGCGGCCGCCTGCTACGGGAAGGACCTGGTGCAGGAGCGGCACCGCCACCGCTTCGAGTTCAACAACCTGTACCGCGACGCCTTCCGCGCCCGCGGCCTGCGCTTCTCCGGCATCTGGCCGGAGGGCAACCTGGTGGAGATGGTGGAGCTCGAGAACCATCCCTGGTTCGTGGGCGTCCAGTTCCACCCCGAGTTCAAGTCGAAGCCCACGACGCCCCATCCGCTGTTCCGCGGCTTCATCGGGGCGGCGCTCGAATACTCGCGCCCTAAGGCGCCCGTGGAGAAAGTCACCGTATGAGCGAAGGCAAGCGCGTCGACGAGGACTGGAAGCGGCGCGCGCAGGCTGAGAAGGAGCTCGACTCGGCGAAGGCCGCCCCCCCTCCGCCCGCCGCGCCGGCGGCCCCGGGCGCGCCGGGGGCGCTCCCCAAGTCCGAGGCGAAGACCCATCCGATGTTCGGCGGCCTCGTCGAGTCGCTGGCGTCGCAGGCCCTCCTCTACATGGGCGCCATGCGCGACCCGATGACCGGCCAGGTCCACCAGGATCTCCAGCAGTCCCAGACGATGATCGAGATGCTGGGGATGCTGGAGGAGAAGACGAAGGGCAACCTCTCCAAGGAAGAGGCCGAGATGCTCAAGCAGGTCCTCGACGAGGTGCGGATGCACTTCGTGAGGATCACCACCCCGCCGCCCCCGAATCCCAAGGGCCCGATGATGGGAAACAAGAAGTAGGTCCCATGAGCAGGATCCTCCTTGCCCTGACGCTTCTGCTGGGGGCCTGCGATGACTCCACCCCCAACGTCGATCCGGTCGTCACCCCGACGGTCATCGATCCCGAAACCTCCGGGACGATCAAGGGCAAGGTGACCTTCGACGGGACCCCGCCCGCCAACCTCAAGCTTCCCATCGGCGGAAACGCCGAATGCGCGGCGCGCCACAGCGGCCCCGCCTACGACGAGGCGGTGTTGGTCAAGGACGGCCGGCTCCAGAACGCGCTCGTCTACGTGAAGTCGGGCCTGGAGAAGCAGGTCTTCCAGTGGCCCAAGGAGCCCCTGAGCGTCGCCAACGAAAAGTGCATCTACGTGCCGCGGGTGGCGGGCGCGATGACGAGCCAGGTCATTGAGTTCGTCAACCATGACCCCACCGCCCACAACATCCACGGCTTCAGCTCCCAGGGCGATTTCAATTTCACGCTGCTCGGGATGGGGGTCACCAATACCGTCAAGCTCCGGAAGCCCGAGATGGTCCTCAACGTGAAGTGCGACCTGCATCCCTGGATGAGGGGCTACGTGGGCGTCTTCTCCCACCCCTTCTTCCGAGTCACGGGAACGGACGGGACTTTCGAGCTCAAGGGGCTGCCGCCCGGCGAGTACGAGATCGAGGCCTGGCACGAGAAGTTCGGCGTGAAGACCCAGAAAACAAAACTCGACGCCAAGGGGTCCCTTGACGTCGAGTTCGTGTTTAAGAACTAGCCGCTACTTGGCCGCGGGCGGAGCCGGGGGCGCCGCAGGAGGCGGAGCCGCCGGGGCCGTGGGCGGAGCATCCGGCAGGAATTCCTTCCCCACCTTCGACGCCGCCTGGTTCACGACGTGATACGAGATCCCGAAGCCGATCACGAACACGCCTACCATCCACCCGATCTGCTC
>JACQFK010000221.1 GCA_016200125.1 Planctomycetota bacterium | reverse complement strand
GCTGTATATCCCCAGGGACCAGGTTCAGGAAATCCGAGTCAAACTGAAGGACAAGGTGAAGGGTGGAGAGACCGTCATCGCCCGAACAAAGTAAGCGCTGGGGCTTCCGCCGGCCCCGCCGGCTCCGGACCGTCGCGCTGCTGCCCACGCTCATCACGCTCGGCAACGGCGTCTGCGGCACGGTCGCCATCTTCAAGATCGGCCAGTACATGGCCACGGGGAACGAGAAAACCGCCCAGGCGGCCGCCTGGCTCATCCTCGTCGCCATGGTCTTCGACGCCCTCGACGGCTTCGTCGCGCGGCTGACGCGCACCGCGTCGAACTTCGGCGCGATGCTCGACTCGCTCTGCGACCTGATCACGTTCGGCGTGGCGCCCGCCTTCCTGACCTATGCCATGACGCGCAACGACGTGAACGACTACTGGGCGCGGCCGGTCCAGGCCGTCTGCGTCCTCTACGCCATGTGCGCCCTGATCCGCCTGGCGCGCTTCACCGTGGAGACCGCCCCCGACGAGAGCGCCCACCGCGAGTTCGCGGGGCTTCCCTCCCCGGCCGCCGCCGGCGTCATGGCCTCGGCCGTGCTGCCCGCGGTGCAGCTGGACTGGGCGCCGAATCTCGTGAAGGTCATCCACGCCGCCCTGCCCGGCCTGGCGCTCGCCACCGGCATCCTCATGGTGTCCCGCGTCAAGTACGCCAACGTCGTCAACCGGGTCCTCCGGGGGCGGCGGCCCTTCATCGCGCTCATCGAGCTCGCCCTCGTGATCGCCCTCTTCTTCCTCTTCCGCGAGTTCGCCTTCTTCATCGCGTTCTTCGGATACGCCGTGACCGGCCCGCTCTTCTGGCTCAAGAAGCGCATCTTTCGGAAAGCCGTGACGCCGGGAGCGCCGGCCCCCGAAGAGCGGCACGACAACCTCTTCTGATCCATGGCCGTGTTCGCATATATCGGTCTCGGATCCAACCTCGGGGACCGCCGGGCGATGATCGCCGGCGCCCTCGAGCGGCTGCAGCCCCGCCGCGTCTCGGCCGTCCTCGAGACCGAGCCCTGGGGCCTCGCCGGCCAGCCCCGCTTCCTCAACGCCGTCGCCGAGATCGAGACCGAGCTCGAACCCGGCGCGCTGCTCGACCGGCTCCTCGACGTCGAGCGGGACCTCGGCCGCGTCCGGCGCGAGAAGTGGGGACCGCGCAGCATCGACCTCGACCTGCTCCTCTACGGCGACCGCGAGGTGGGGACCGCCGAGCTCTCCGTGCCGCACCCCCGCCTCCACGAGCGCCGCTTCGTCCTCGAGGGGCTCGCCGAGCTCTGCCCCGACCGCAGCGTGCCCGGGCTGAACCGGACGGTCCGGCAGCTCCTGGAGGCCAGCCGGGGGGCCGCGCCATGACCCGCATCATCGAGACGATCGCGGGGATCCAGGGCTACGTGGCCGCCTGCCGCAAGCGCGGCCTGAAGATCGGCTTCGTCCCGACCATGGGCGCCTTTCACGAGGGCCACCTCACCCTCATGCGCGAGGCGCGCCGCAGCAACGACGCGGTGATCGTCAGCATCTTCGTCAACCCCATCCAGTTCACCGCCGGCGAGGACTACGACCGCTATCCCCGCCGCCTCGAGCAGGACACCAAGATGGCCGACAGCGAGCGCGCGGACGTGATCTTCGCCCCCTCCGTCGCGGAGATGTATCCCAAGGGCTTCGACACCTACGTGGACCAGTCCGACCTGCCGGCCAAGCTCTGCGGCGCGTTCCGGATCGGCCATTTCCGCGGCGTGATGACGATCGTGACGAAGCTCTTCAACATCGTGAAGCCGGACACCGCCTACTTCGGCCAGAAGGACTACCAGCAGTCGCTCATCATCCGGCGCACCGCCGTCGACCTCAACCTCGAGGTGGCCATCAAGGTCCTCCCGACCGTGCGGGAGGAGGACGGCGTGGCGATGAGCTCGCGCAACGCCTACCTGGGCCCCAAGCAGCGCAAGGACGCCACCTGCCTGATCCAGGCGCTCCGCCGCGCGGAGGACATGGTCAACAACGGCGAGAGATCGGCGTCGAAGGTCTCGGCCGAGATGAAGCGGCTCATCCGCAAGGTGAAGGGCACCCGGGTGGAGTACATCGCGATCGTCAACTCCGACACCCTGGAGCCCGTGAAGGAGATCAAGGGCAAGACCCTCATCGCGCTCGCCGTCCGCATCGGCAAGGCGCGCCTCATCGACAACGTCATCGTCTGACCCATGCCCCCCCGGCTCGTCCGCCTCCGCTGCCCCGCCAAGCTCAACCTCTTCCTCGAGGTCCTGGGCCGCCGCCCCGACGGCTACCACGAACTCTCCACGGTCATGGTCCCGGTCGGGATCTACGATACGCTCACGATCCGCGAGGCGAAGCGCTTCTCCCTCGAGGTCGAGGGCCCCCCGCTGCCGGGCACCAACACCGTCGAGAAGGCCTACCGGGCCGTGGCCCGGCGGCGGAAGATCCCGGGCGTGCGGGCCGCGCTCGTCAAGGGGATCCCCGCGGGCAGCGGAATGGGCGGCGGCAGCTCCGACGCCGCCGCGATGATCGAGGCGCTCGACGTGCTGTTCGACCTCGGCCTCGACCGCCACGAGGTCGCGGCCGAGATCGGCAGCGACGTGAACTTCTTCCTCGAGCGCGGCCCCGCCCTCTGCACGGGACGCGGGGAGAAGATCGCCCCGATCGCCTCCGGACCGGAGCTCCACGCGGTGGTCTACTGGCCCGGGTTCCCGCTCAGCACCGCGGCCGTCTACGGCCGAGTTCGAGATTTCTTGACTCGCAGCCCCCGCGTTGTTATAGATTTCTTAAACTCATTCGGTCGGGAAGGCGCCGGGGGGCTGGGGCGGGTTCTGTTCAACCGCCTCGAATACCCCGCCTTCGCGCTCCATCCGGAGCTCTCCGCCCTCAGGACGAGGCTGGCGGAAAGCCTGCCGGACGGCGCGCGGATGACGGGGTCGGGTTCGGCGCTGTACGGGCTCTGCGCGTCGGGCGCGGAGGCCCGGCGGCTGGCGCGGCGGGTCCGCGGCGGGTTCGCGGGCTTCGTGGCGGCGGCCGGCGTCCTGACCCGGGAGGTCGCGTGGAGATCACGGAAGTCCGGGTCAAGCTGATCGGTCGCCGGAGCGACAAGCTCCGGGCCTTCTGCTCCGTCACCTTCGACAATTCCTTCGTCATCCGGGACCTGAAGATCATCGAGGGCCAGAAGGGCGCCTTCGTCGCGATGCCCTCCCGCAAGATCTGCGAGCGCTGCGCCCGCTGCGGCTGCAAGAACCACCTGCGCGCCAAATTCTGCAACGAGTGCGGCAGCAAGCTCCCCGGCGTCCCCCCGGGCGCCGAGGGCGACGCCCGCATCAAGCTCCACGCCGACATCGCCCACCCCATCAACGCCGCCTCCCGCGAGGCCATGCAGAAGCGCATCATCGAGGCCTACGCCGAGGAGGTCGAGAAGTCGAAGCTCCCCGGCTACAAGCCCGTCGAGATCTTCGAGTCTTCCGAGGAATACGACCTCTAGGTCACATCATTTCACGTTACGAATTGTAACGCCGCGTTACGAAACGTAACGTCGTTTCGGGCCGACCCTCATTTTTCGCGCGCAAATCGCTCGGCACGCGGCTTGCGTTGCGGAAGCCGTGGTGATACCGGTAGACACGATCATTTCTTGGCGAATTTCTACGCCGTGGCTCAGCTCGGTGCGGCGGGTAACATAGGGGCGCTCATAAAGGGAAGAGATGAAGACAGTCCTACCGATGCCAAGGTGAATAGTTCAGGTAGAGAATTAGCAGTATTGATGAAGAGTCGAGAACATTCAGTATCCCCCAAGGGGATAGGCAATGACAAGATGACCGGAGATGAAGTGATTACGACGCGGTCGACGCGTTGAGGATCTTCTCAAACTCTTCGGGCGAGACCCACTGCGTCTTGCCATCGCGCCAGATGACGAGGGGCAATCCGGCGCGCTTGTGGGCCTCGAGGGCCAGCCGGGCACCCTTCCGGAGGGCCTCGTCGATGAGGGTCCCTTCGCGAAAGATCTTCCGGACGTCCCGAGGTTGATCAGCCATTCTCGTAAGCCCGCTTGATCGATTCCCACATCCCGGCTTGCGCGACGATCCTCTCATGGGCCCCATCGCCCTGAGCGATCAGCTCCGGGTTTCCGATTGAATTATCGTACATCCGCCACTCGGTCGCAAGAGGGCGGTAGAGAGCAAAGAAGTTCCGGAGCCCGGCTCCGTACCTGCGCCGGATGACATCGGCCGGCACGTCGTGACCCCCGAGGCGGACGCGATCCCGTACGCGGCCCACGGCGAACTCGGCATCCAGCAGCCAGAGGAAGAGTATGTGGAACTGCCACCCTTGCGAGCAAAGCTCCTTGATCCAGGGAGCATAGGACCGGGTCGCGAGGGTCGTTTCGAAGGCAAAATTGGTGTTGCCTTCGGCCAGCTTCCGGATCTCACGGAGCATCGCCCGGCCCGCCTTCAGGGCCTCCCGCTCTGGTGCCTTAGGCGAGATCCCGCGCGCGAGGACGTCGGCGTCGACGTACTCGTGGACCCCCAGAATGTCCCGCACGAGCCCTGGACCGGCCGTCGATTTGCCAGCGCCGTTGGGTCCTGCCAAGGCGATGATGAGCGGCGGATTCATTGGTAAAAGACTGCCTACAGGCAGCCTCTCCCTTTCAAACCGTACGTGCGGTTTTCCCGCATACGGCTTACCGAGAGTCTATGCGGAACGGGCATTCGCACCTCCAGGATACCGAATCG
>JACQFK010000244.1 GCA_016200125.1 Planctomycetota bacterium | reverse complement strand
TCGCGGTAGCGCCAGGCCTCGCCGACGTCCTCGTTGCCGAACATGCCGCGCGCGTCGCCGGAGTCGGTGTAGCGGGCGACGTCGAGCCAGTGGCGGCCCCACTTCTCGCCGTACTGCGGAAGGGCGAGGAGGCGGTCCACGACCTTCGCGAAGGCCTCGGGCGAGTCGTCCGCCAGGAAGGCCTCGACCTCCTCGGGCTTCGGCGGGAGGCCCGTGAGATCCAGCGCGGCGCGGCGGATCAGGGTGCGCTTGTCGGCGGCCGGCGCGGGGGCGAGCCCCTTCTCCTCGAGCTTCGCGAGGATGAAGCGGTCGAGGGGCGAGCGGGGCCAGGCCTTCGCCTTGACCTCGGGCAGGGGCCGCTCCCGGGGGAGCTGGAAGGCCCACCACTTGCGGCCGGCCTCGAGATCGATGCCCGACTTCGCCGTCCCCGACTTCGCGCGCGGGTCAGGCGCGCCCCGTTTGACCCACGCGACGAAGTCGGCGACGACGTCGTTCGAGAGCCGCCCCTTGGGCGGCATCTTGAGATCCTGGTCTAGATAGCGGATCGCCTTGATGAGGAGGCTCTTTTCGGAATCGCCGGGGACGATCGACGGGCCGAGATCGCCGCCCTTGAGGACGCCCTCGCGGGAGTCGAGCCAGAGGTTGCCCTTGATCTTCTTCGCCTCGGCGCTGTGGCAGGAGTAACAGCGGTCGACGAGGACGGGCCGGATCTTCTTCTCGAAGAACTCGACGCCTTCCGGGTCCGACTCTTGAGCGCGGAGCGCGCCGAGCGGAAGCAGCGCCAGGATCAGGGCGAAGCGTTTCACGTGGGGAGTTCCTTCCAGCTGCAATGCCGCTCCATCAGGTCGCCCGCAAGCTCGGGCTTGCGGGTCTTGAGGACCTCGATCATCTCGCGGTGGGACTGCAGGGTGGCCTGCCGGACGTCGTGCAGGGTGCTTTCGCGGCGCCGGTGGATGCGGGCGAGCCAGAGCTCCATCTGGGAGCGGACGTCGGCCCAGAGGCGCTGGAGGCGCCGGTGGCGCGCGATGACGACGATCTGGTCGTGGAACTCGCTGTCGAGCGCGCTGAAGGCGCTGAGGTCCTGGGTTTCGCGGGCGCGGTTCAGGATGTCCTCGAGAGCGGCCACGTCGCCCTCCGTGAGCTTCGAGGCGGCGAGACGCGCCGCCATTCTCTGCAGCGCCGCGCGGAGGCTGATGAGCTCGGCGACGTCGTCGTCCGTGAAGGCGCGGACGCAGGCGCGGCCGTTGCGGTCGAATTCGACGAGCCCCTGCCGCTCCAGCTCGACGAGCGCCTCGCGCACGGGGACGCGGCTCACGCCCAGCTTCGCGGCGGTCTGGGCCTCGGGCAGCGACGCGCCTTCCTCGAGTTCGCCGCTGAGAATCGCCTGCCGGAGCCGATCGATGACTTCCTTGGTGAGACTGGTGCTGCGGCGGATCGGCGACAGGGCTTGGTTGCTCATGCAAGCCTCTACGGTATACCGTATACCTTACGACAAAGGCCGCCTGTAGTTGCTGAAATTCAGCACTTTACTGCTGTCGCATCAACGCGACTCGATGCAGTACAGATGCTTCGAGCCGCGGAGATAGAGCTGCTTCCCCACCGCCAGCGGCGACGCGTCGATCGGCTCCGGCAGCTTGTTCGTCGCCAGCACCTCGACCTTCGGCCCCGCCTTGAGCACGACCGTCGTGCCTTCGCGGCTCGACACATAGACCTTCCCCGCCGCGCCGAGCAGCGAGGCGTAGACCGTGTCCATGTCGGGCAGGCGCTCGGGGCCGAACTTCAGGTCCCCCGTGCGGGCGTCGACGCAGTACAGGATCCCCTGGCGCTCCTTGGTGAGGTAGATCAGGCCGTCGTAGAGCAGCGGCGACGAGACGTAGGGGCCCGCATCAGTCCGCTTCCAGGCCACCTGGTCCGTGCTCGTCGTGACGTCGCCCTTCGAGCCGAGCTTGATCGCGTACACGGCGTTGCCGCGGTAGCCCGACATGCAGTACACCCTGCCCTCGAGCGTCATCGGCGTGGGGATCGCGTTCATCGTCTGGCCGCCGCACTCCCAGATCAGCTTGCCGGTCGCCAGGTCGTAGCTCCGCACCTTCTTGGTGCCGTTCACGACGATCTGCGTCGCGCCCTCGTGCTCGACCACGAGCGGCGTCGCCCAGGTCGTCCCCTCGTCGCGGGTCTGCTTCCACCTCTCCGCGCCGCTCGCCGCGTCGAGGCAGACGATGAACGATCCAGCTTCGTGGTCCCAGTTGACGACGACCGAGTCCTTGTGGAGGACCGGGGAGATCCCTTCGCCGAAGCCGATCTTGATCTTCATGAGGCCCAGGTCCTTCTTCCACTTCAAGTTGCCCTCGAGGTCGTAGCAGTAGATCCCGCGCGAGCCGAAGGACGCGATCAGGATCTTGCCGTCGGTCGCGGGCGATCCCGACGCGAACCCGTGGGTGTTGTGGTGCCCCTCGTGCGGCATCGCCTCGACCGCCGTCCTGCTCCAGAGCGTCTTCCCGCTCATCCGGTCGAGGCAGATGACCTCGTACTTGTGGATCGTCCCCGGCGAGGGCACCGACATGCCGCGGCCCGCCGCGGGCGGCTCGGGCACGTCGGCCGCGCCCGGGGCCTTCTTCCCCGTGTCGATCGCGCTGAGGACGAACATCCTCTCGCCCCAGACGACGGGCGTCGCGCTGCCCGAGCCGGGGATCTCGACCTTCCAGCGGACGTTCTTCGTCTCGCTCCACTCGACGGGAGGATCGGCCTTCGGCGCGAGGCCGTCGCCGCGGGGACCGCGCCACTGCGGCCAGTGATCATCGTCGGCCGCGGCGGCGGCTGCCAGGATCAGGAGCAGGGCGATCGTTCTGGGCATCTCGGAATCTCCTCCCCCTTCTTAACGGAGTTCCCCGGCCGGGCGGCGAAGGATTCCGTCGCCATAGACGCGCCGGAGCGCCGCCGCGACCCGGCCGGCGAGGAGGACGTGCCCGGCGTCGTTGGGATGCAGCCCGTCGTAGCTCAGCAGCCGACCGCTGCAGGACGTGAGCGGCGAGCCCGGACCGAACAGCACCAGCTGACGGATGGCCCCGTCGTTGATGAGTTCGAGATCGTGGCCGCGCGCGAGGCGCCGGTCGAGGCCCCAGTAGGAATCGTAGACGAATCCGCGCGGGACCTCGAACAGGAAGACCTCCGCGCCGCTCTCCCGGATCGCGCGGATCATCGTCTCCAGGTTTGCCCGCGTCGCCTCCCGGCTCTTCCCCATCACGTAGTCGTTGCCGCCCAGTTCGAGCACGACGGCCTGCGGCTTCAGCGCCAGGACCTCGGGAAGCGCCCGAAGCCCGTCCGTTGTCTGGGTACCGCCTTGGGCCTTGTCGACGACCGGGACCGAGAGCAGCGTCTGAAGGACCCGCGGATAACCGTTCGCCGACAGGCTGTCCCCCATGCAGAGGATCGGCCGCTCCGACGCGAGCGCGGGCGTCCTCGAGGTGTGGACGGCAGCGCTCCAGCTCCAGGCCATCGCGATCCAGGCCGGCAGCAGGCAGGCGGCCGCGATCGTCGCAGGCTTCTGGAGCGCCTTCAGCTCGAAGACGGAGCTTGCCAGCATCAGCAGCCCCAGCGCGATCAGCGCCGGGGTCCAGTCCAGCCCCCGGACCAGAAGAATGACGAGGCAGAAGTCGAGCGTCTTCCAGGCCGGCTTGCCGCGGCTCCGCTGGAGCGCGTAGAGCAGCAGCCATCCGAGGATCATCCAGGGCAGCCAGGCGGGAAAGACGAGCAGCGACGCGACGACGAAGGGATAGAAGACGAGCCGCGGCAGGAGGAGGGAGCCGATCTTCGCCCACCGGGAGCTCGGCGGGCTCCCGACGTCTGGGCTCATGCCCTGATTATACCGCGGCCCTTACGCGATGATCTCCTTCACGACGTTGCCGTCCACGTCGGTGAGACGGAAGGGGCGGCCCGCGTACTGGTAGATCAGCCGCTCGTGATCCAGCCCGAGCAGGTGAAGGATCGTCGCGTGCAGGTCGTGCATGTGGACGCGGTTCTCCACCGCGTGGTGGCCGAACTCGTCGGTCGCGCCGTGGGCGAAGCCGGCCTTCACGCCGCCGCCGGCCAGCCAGACCGTGAAGCCGCCCGGGTTGTGGTCGCGGCCGGTGCCGTTCTTCTCGGCGTAGGGCGTGCGGCCGAACTCGCCGCCCCACCAGACCAGCGTGTCCTCGAGCAGGCCGCGCCGCTTGAGGTCCGCCAGCAGGCCCGCGATCGGGCGGTCGACGGCGCGCGCGTGGTCGCCGTGCTTCGGCAGGTTGCTGTGCTGGTCCCAGGCGGGATTCGCGCTGTTGTCGCCGTAGGTGACCTGGACGAAGCGGACGCCCGACTCGCAGAGACGGCGCGCCATCAGGCACTCGCGGCCGAAGGTGTCGGTCTCCTTGGTCCCGATGCCGTAGCTCTCGAGCGTCGCCTTCGACTCCTTCGACAGGTCGAGCACGTCGGGCGCGTTGCCCTGCATCCGCCAGGCCAGCTCGTAGGAGTTGGCCACCGCCTCGAACTCCGAGTCGCCGGCGCCGGCCTTGAGCTGCTCGCCGTTGAGGCCCCGGATGAGGTCGAACTCCTTCTCGCGGTCGACGGGCGACTGCGAACTGCCGAGGTTCCGGATCGTCGCCTCGGACGCGGGCGAGCCCGCCTTGCCGAGCGCCGTCCCCTGGAAGACCGGCGGCAGGAAGGCGTTGCCGTAGTTGCGCGCGCCGCCGTTTCCGGACGAGGGCGCGATCGAGACGAAGCCCGGGAGGTTCTCGTTCTCGCTGCCCAGGCCGTAGAGGACCCATGAGCCCATCGAGGGCCGGATGAAGGTGGTCGACCCGCAGTGAAGGAACAGGGTCGCGGGGCCGTGGGCCACGCCGTCCGTGTGCATCGAGTGGATGAAGCAGAGATCGTCGACGTGCTTGTTGGTCTCCGGGAAAAGGTTCGAGGCCCAGCGGCCCGACTGTCCGTGCTGGGCGAATTTCCAGAGCGGCTTCATGATGCGCTGCGAGGTCTGGCGCTGGCCGGTGTTGGCGACCTGCCGCGCGTCGTCGAAGTTCATCATCTTGCCGTCTTCGCGGCCGAGCAGCGGCTTGTGATCGTAGGAATCGACGTGACTGACGCCGCCCTGCATGAAGAGGAAGATCACCCGCTTCGCCTTGGGCGCGAAGTGCGGGAGCTTCGGCGCGAGCGGATCGGTTCCCGCGGCGAGCGCCTTCCCGGCGCCCAGCCCCGCGAACGCAAGCGCTCCGAATCCGCAGGCGCTGTCCTGCAGAAAGCGGCGTCGGCTGAGAAATTCCATCGGTTCCTCTAGTTCACGTACCTGAATTCGGGCGAAGCGAAGAGCGCGTGGAAGATCGAGGTCCAGGCCGGCTCGGCCGGGCGGGCCGACTCGAGGTGGCGGAGCGCGACCGCCGCCTCGCCCTCGCGCGGCGCCCGGCCGAGCGCGAGGCGCCAGGCGCGGTCGATCCGAGCCCCGTCGTCGGCGAGCTTCTCCGCCAGCAGCCGCTTCGCCGCGTGGCGCGCCTGGTCGAGGACGAAGGGGTTGTTCATCAGGAAGAGCGCCTGGGGGGCGACCGTGCTCACGTTGCGCCGGCCCGTCGCCACGCTGGGGTCGGCCATGTCGAAAGCCTCGAGGATCTCGGGCAGCGCGTTGCGGAACATCGGGAGATAGACGCTGCGCTGGGAGCCCGTTGCCTTGTACCCGTAGTCCGCGCTCAGGGCCTGGGAATAGGTCGGCCCCGACGGCGGCTCCAGCTTGAGCTGGCCGCTCACGGAGAGCAGCAGGTCGCGCAGGGACTCCGCGTCGAGGCGGCGCCGGTTCGCCCCGCTGAGGAGGCGGTTGTCGGGATCGGCCTCCGGCGCCCTGCCCGGCGGGATCGCGGCCTGGCGGTAGGCGTTCGAAAGGACGATCTCCCGGATCAGCTTCTTGACCGACCAGCCGTCTTCGATCAGCCGCAGGGCCAGGTGGTCCAGCAGCTCCGGATGGGAGGGCGTCTCGCCGGTCACGCCGAAGTTGTCCGTCGTGCGGACGATCCCGGCGCCGAAGAGCCAGTGCCAGACGCGGTTCGCCATGACGCGGGCGGTCAGCGGATTCTCGCGGCCCGCGATCCAGTCCGCCAGCTCCCGCCGGCCGCTCTCCTTCGCGGGCATCGCGGGCGCCGTCCCGACGACCGCCACCTGCAGGACGCCGCGCGGCGCGGGATCGCCCAGGGTGTGGACGCTGCCGCGCACGTGGACGCGGAGGTCGGCGATCTTGGTCTCCTCGCGGACGGCCATGACCATGTCGCGCTTCGGGCCGCTCTCCTGGAGCTTCTTCAGCTCCTCTTCCAGCTCCTTGACGGAGCCGCCGGCCTGCGCCTTGGAGGTCTTGCCCTGATCCGTCCCCGCGGCGGGCAGGAACACGATCGCGTCCGCGGTGACGTGGCCCTTGGTGCCCTCGTTGGCGACCATCACGTAGCCCTGGTTGTTCTCGAAGCGGAAGGTGCCCAGCGAGACGAAGCGGCCGTCGATCGGCGGATTCTCCTGCTCGTTGACCGTGATCGTCTTCTCGCCCTCGGCGCTCAGGATCGTCACGGGCACGTTCGTGGCGCGGCTCGCCCCGGGCGAGTAGGCGAAGCGGACCTCGTAGGTCCCCGCGACGAGATCGGGATGGAAGGTCAGGCTGCGGTCGCCCTTCCCGCCGCCGTCGTCGTGCACGTAGCCCGCGCCGATGTAGGTCCCCGAGTAGGTCGAGTGCTTCCAGTCGCCGATCTTCTCCGCCTTCGCGTCGTCGACCACGATGCCGGGCAGGTCCGCGATCGCGACGACGCCCGTGAGTTTGGGGCCCTGGCCTTTCGCGACGGCGGCCTTGTCCTTTTCCGCCTTGATCCGGGCCTGGAGCGCGGCGACGGCCTCCTCCTGCTTCCGGATCTCCCCCTCGCGGGCGGGGTCGACGGGCAGCGGCGCCTCGAGCCACTTGGAGACGTTGGAATGCTCCAGGGCGCGGGCGTTCTTCAGGATGCCGGCGATCGCGTAGTAATCCTTCGTCGGGATCGGGTCGAACTTGTGGTCGTGGCAGCGGGCGCAGGCGATCGTCTGGGCGAGGAAGGCGCGGCCGAGCGTGTCAAGCTGCTCGTCCACGACGTCCATCTCGAGCTGCTTCTTGTCCTGCTCCTCCAGGTTCGTGTTCCCCAGCTGGAGGAAGGTCGCCGCGATCATCTGCCGCCGCCGCTCGTCGGTGCCCGCGGCCGGGAGGAGGTCGCCCGCCAGCTGCTCGCGGACGAAACGGTCGTAGGGCAGATCCGCGTTGAAGGCGTCGATCACGTAGTCGCGGTAGCGCCAGGCTTCCTTCATGATGAAGCCGCGGAGCGTGAGCGATTCGGCGAAGCGGGCGACGTCGAGCCAGTGGCGGCCCCAGCGCTCCCCGTAGCGGGGCGAGGCGAGCAGGCGGTCCACGACGCGCTCGGTGGCGTCGGGCGCCCCGTCCTTCACGAAGGCGTCGACCTCTTCGGGAGAGGGCGCCAGGCCGACCAGGTCGAAGGTGAGCCGCCGGAGCAGCAGGGCCTTCTCCGCCGGCGGCGACGGGCGCAGCGACTTCGCCTCGAGCGCGGCGAGGATGAAGCGGTCGAGGTCGCCGCGGGCCCACGAGGCGTCCTTGACCGCGGGAAGCGCCGGCTTGCGAAGCGGGCGGTAGGCCCAGAACTTCCGCCCCTCCTCGATCGAGAGGCCGATCTGCTTGCGCGTCTTCACGGCCGCTGCGCCCGCCGACGCGGGCCAGGGCGCGCCGCCGCGGATCCAGGACTCGAGATCGGCGATCTGATCGGCCGCCAGCTTCTTCTTGGGCGGCATCTTGAGGTCGTCGTCGATCCAGTGGACGGCCTTCATCAGCAGGCTCTTCTTCGGGTCGCCGGCGACGATCGCGGGCCCCGTGTCGCCGCCCTTGAGCAGCCCCTCACGCGAGTCGAGGAAGAGGCCGCCCTTGAGCTTTTCCGCCTTGGCGCTGTGGCAGGAATGGCAGCGCTCGGCCAGCAGCGGCCGGATCTTCTTCTCGAAGAACTCGAGGTCCTTGGGATCCGAGTCTTGCGACCAGGCGAGGCCGCCCAGGAGGAGCAGGACCAGCGAGGCGTTCCTCATTTGCTCTTCCGGTCCTCGCTCGCGACTTCGAGCCGCTGGGTCGCCTTCTTCAGGAAGAGAATGGCATAGCAGCTGTCCCAGGTGGAATTGGAGCGGCCGCCGCCGGCGACCCAGGACCCGTCCGCCTTCTGGCCTTCGACGAGCGTCTTGGCGCCGTCGCCGTACCAGTCGTGCTTGCCGACGGTCGGGAGGTCTTCGGCCTTGGCTTTGCGGGCCTTCGCGTGTTCGGTACGCTGCTGCTCGGCACGCCGCGACGATTTGGTCTTCTTGGCTGCTT
>JACQFK010000243.1 GCA_016200125.1 Planctomycetota bacterium | reverse complement strand
GTCCGCCAGCGCCAGGGCCTCCTCGGGCGTCAGCGTGGCCCGTGCCTGCGTGTGGAAATTCCCGATGAACTTGGGGAAGGAGGCGCCGTCGGAGTAGCCGCGGCCGGCGTCGGTGAACCACTTCACGACCTCGTCGGGGTGGGCGATCCGGCTCCGGTCCTTCGTCCACCAGGCGAAGTACGCGCGGTGAAGCTCGGGCGTCCAGCCCTTCTTCACCGTGCGCAGGTGATGGACGTAGCCGATCTGCTCCTCCTGGGTCGGCGCGGCGTTGAGGAGCGCCACGGTCTTGGCGACGGCGTCCGGCGCCTCGAGCGAGAGGAGGACCTGGCAGAGCTCGAGGTTCAGGGGCACGCTCTTCGCGGGATAGAGCGGGTCCAGGTCCGCGGTCAGCGCCTTGATCGCGTCGTCCGCCGGGGCGCCGTGGCGGGCGAGGCTCACCTGGACCACGCGCAGCTTGTCGAGGAGCAGCGGCTCGTCGAGCTTGCCGGCGGGGAACTTCGCGAGGGCTTTGTACAGGTCCGCCTGGTCGGTCTTGGAGCCCAGCCGCGCCAGCGACAGGAGCGCGGTGAAGGCTGCGGCGGGCTGCTTCTCGTCGGTCGCGAGCGCTTTCCACTGCTCCACCGGCTGGCGCTCCATCGCGATGCGCGCGGCGTAGCGGAGGAAGCGGTCGGGGCTGTTCAAGTTCGCGCGGACGAGGTCCATCGCCGCGGGATCCTCCTTGCCGTGGAAGGCCTCGATGGCGTGGCGTTTTGCGCGGGCCTCGGCGCCGTCCTTGTCCTTGAGCTCGACGGGAGCGGTCGACGCGCTGCCGGCGTAGCGCACGCGGTAGAGGCTCGCCTGGGTGTTGCGGCCGCCGACCGTAAAGTAAAGCGCCCCGTCCTCGCCGATCACCGAGTCGGTGAGGTTGAGCGGCGTCTTGGGGCCGCCCCTGAGCCCCTTGGGGGCCACGAAATTCTCCCAGGTCCCCGTGTAGGTCGATCCCTTGGCCTCGAGATGGACCGCGATGAGCCGGCCGTAGGTCCAGTCGAGGACGTAGAGCGCCTTCTGGTACTTCGCGGGAAACTTCGCGCCGCTGCCGAAAAGCACGCCGACCGGGCTGCCGATGCCGATGTTCACCACGGCCGGAAGGCTGTCGGCGTAGTACTCGGGCCACTTCGCGCTGCCCTCGCGGAAGCCGTGGTCGGCGCCGCTGGTCGCGTGGAAGACCCGGATCGGCCGGTACCAGGGGTTGCCCCAGTCCCATTCCATGTCGCTGTCGAAGCCGAAAAGCTCGCCGTCGGCGTTGAAGGCGATGTCGTAGGTGTTGCGCTGGCCCGACGCGACGAGTTCGGCGTTCTTGCCGTCGCGGTCCACCCGGACGATGTAGCCGCCGGGGGGCTTGCGGCCCGCGCCGAAGCCGTTGCCGTCCTCCGCGCGGGGCAGGACGCGGTCGTCGGCGTAGTTGCGGTGAGGCGAGCTGGGGAGCAGGTCGTTGGGCACAGAGACGAAGTTTCCGCAGACGACATAGAGCTTCTGGTCGGGGCCCAGCACGATGCCGTGGGCGCCGTGCTCGCCGGCACCCCCGCCCCACTCGCGGAGGAACTCGGCCTGGTCGTACTGGTCGTTGCCCGAATCCTTCAGGCGGAAGAGGCCGTAGACGCTCTTGCCCGCGGCGGTCGGGCCCTGGCCGTTCACGTAGAGCGCGTCGAAGGCGTAAAGGATGCCCATGATCTCGGTGACGGGCAGCTTGAGGATTTCCTCCTTCGCGATCTGGCCGTCCTTGATCGTCAGCCGCGTGACGGGCTGGTTGCGCTGGCCGCAGAGCAGGAGGCGGCCCTTGTTGTCGCGGCCGAGGTTGATCCAGGAGCCGTGGACCTTGGGGTCGGCCCGGAGCACCTGCTCGATCTTGAAGTCCGGGAGGACGTCGATCCGGTCCGCGGCGTTGTCCTGCGCGCGAAGCGGGGCAGACGAAAGTCCGAACACGCCGATCACGGCGAGCACGCGTCCCAGCTGGCTCATGCGGATCCCTTCCCTGCAATGACGTGAACCGTCCGGCCGCTCCAGATCCCACTTCTAGTACGCCGCCGGCTTCAGGATGATAACGGATCGCGGCAAATCCGTTGCGGCCGATCTCGAAACGGAGCCAAGCTAATCCAGATTAGTCGGCTCCGGAACGAATAATGAGATACCCGGAAGGGTTCCGGAGGTCCAGCGTTAGTAGACTAACGTCGGAGGGTCCTCCCATGCTGAAAGCCGTCCTGTCGCCGTTCACCGAAAAGTCCTATGCGCTGCTCCGGATCGTGTCCGGCGCCCTGCTGGCCTTTGCCGGCCTGCAGAAGCTCTTCGGCGTGATGATGCCCTACCCCCGTCCGGCGATCGGATCCCAGATCTGGATCGGCGCCCTGATCGAACTCGTGGGCGGGGCGGCGATCACGCTCGGCCTCTTCACCCGCTGCGCCGCCTTCGTCTGCAGCGGCACGATGGCGGTGGCCTACTGGCAGTTTCATGTGTTCCAGAGCCAGGTCCAGGGCGCGGGCCGCTTCATCCCCAACGTGAACCAGGGCATCCCGGCGGCCGTGCTTTGCTTCGTCTACCTGTACATCGCGTGCAAGGGAGCCGGAGTGTGGAGCGTGGACGCGAAGCGGGAGGCGGCGGCTAAGTAGAGACGGCGGGCGGCGGAACTTCGGCCTCGGCGGGCGCGGCGGCCGCCGCTTCGGTCTCCTCCATCGGCGCCATGGGACGCACCGCGCGGATGCGGCCGCCGGCCAGGAGGACGCTGCGCAGCGCTTCCTGCAGCACCTCGAGCGGGACCTCGATGTTGTGGAGCGCGTGGCCCACGGCGTCCGGCAGCGCGAAGCGGGGCCAGGCGCTCGCGGGCTTGGGATCGAATTCCATCGCCTCGAACAGCTTGTCGTGGGAGAGCCCGCGCACCCGCGTGGGCAGGTCGAGGAGCCGCAGGACCCGGTTCTGCGCCTTGGCGACGCCCGGGGGCGCGATCCCCATCTTCTCGGCGACCCAGGCCTCCGCCTCCATGCCTACGGAGAGCGCCTCGCCCTGGTGGATCTTGACGAAGCCGCCCGCGGCCTGCAGCGCCCGGCCGACCGTGGCGCCGTAGCGGAGGATCGCCATCACCCCCGAGGACTGAGACTCCTGTTCGAGATTCGCCTTGATGGTGGCGCAGCGGTAGACGATCTCCTCGAGCAGGAGCGGCGTCCGCGCCTCGATGCCGTCGAGATTCTCCTCGAGGAAGGCCAGGAGGTCGGCTTCCCGCACCATGCCGTACTTCACCGCTTCGGCGAGGCCCGCCTGATATTCCTTCTTGGGCAGCGTCTCCAGCAGGCTGGGATCGACGAAGATCCCCGTGGGCGCGTAAGGAACCGAGACGAAGTTCCTCCCGTCCTTCACGTTCAGCCCCGTCTTCCCCCCGATCCCCACGTCGAGCTGCGCCACGAGCGAGGTCGGCACGTGGAAGAGCTTGAGCCCCTCCTTGAAGGTGCCGGCCACGAAGCCGCCCAGCTCGGTCACCACGCCGCCCCCCACCGTGACAAAGACGGCGCCGCGGTCGATCTGCTTCTTGACCATCTTGTTGTAGGCGCCGAGCGCGGTGCGCAGGTTCTTCCGGCTCTCGCCGGGGTACATCGCGTAGCCGGCGACGTCGAACTTGGCCTGCATCAGGCTCATCGCGACGCGCTTGCCGATCGGGATGCACTTGCGGTCCGTGAAGATGAAGGCCTGCCGGGCGGAAGGCGCGAGGACGCGGATGTTCTCCCCGACCTCGGCGTGGATGCCCGGCCAGATGAAGATGCGCGATGAGGTTCCGCGGACTTCTTCCATGCGGGAACAAGAATATCACATGTTCCGTGGGGGTCGCAGGTTTTTCATGAACGCCGGCTTGACAGACCTCTAGCGCTTGGGGCGAAGCGTGAGCGAGCCCTCGTCGAACTTGAACGAACAGAAGCCCTTCGCGTCCGGCCTGAGCGGACCGTCCTTCTGCGAAAGCTCCTGTCCGGCCTCGGGCTTGACCTTCAGCAGGACGCCCTTCGGAAAGACCGGCGGGACCTTCCACTCCCACTTGCCGGAGCTGCCCGGCGTCTTTTCGAAGACCTTCTGCGCCTTCAGGTACGCGCCCACCTCGCCGAAGGGCGCGACCCAGAGATCCTTGTCCTTGAGATGATCGAGGATCCCACCGAAGGCCGCCTTCTTGATCGGGGAGTAGCCCGAGGTTTCGACGCCGTGGATCATGAAGATCGACCAGGCGCCCTTCTGCAGGGCCGCGTCGATCCAGCCCTGGTAGGTCTCGAGCTTTCCCTCCGTGCAGGTGGCCTGGCTGGGGAGGTTCAGCCAGTCGGGTTCGCCTTCGAGCGGGATCGGATTGCCGCTCCCGCCGCGGGCGAGCAGGTGGACCTTCTCGATCTTCGCTCGCAGGCCCGGCGTCACGGCGCAGAACGGATAGGCGAAGGACGCGACGGGGTGACCGAAGGCCTGCTCCAGGTTCTTCGCGGCGCCGGTGATTTCGCTTTCCTCCTCCTCGGGCTTGAAGCCCGACGGATTCCGGTGCGTGGCGGAGTGGCTGGCCATCTCGTGGCCGGCCGCCGCCGCCTTCTTCCAGGCGCCGCCGTTGCCGATCTGCGACGTGATGAGGAAGAAGGTGGCCCGCAGCTTCCGGCGGTCGAGCTCGGGGATCACGATGCCGAGATGGGAGGCGTCGCCGTCATCGAAGGTGAAGGAGACCGCGCCCTTGGAGCCGTTCCAGGGCAGGACCTTGAGCTCGGCGGCCCGGGGCGGAGCGGCGAATCCGAGCAACAGCAGCGCGAGCGCGGTCTTCCAGGCCATCGAAGGTCCCGTTCCCCGTACCGTCGGCCGCAGGGCCGGATTTACCCCCTCTTGAGGACTTCGCGGAGCCGGCGGCCGACGATTTCGTCCTCCCCCGGTTCCAGCATCCAGACGCCGATCTCGAGCCCGTCCGCGAGGACCGCGCGCACCTCGATCCGCGGCTCGCCCTCGCGCAGCCGCTTGACGGCGTCGCCGGGCGTCACGCCGGCCGCGGCCGCGTCCCAAACGACCTTGAGATGGGGCACGGCGTTGGCGATCTGGGGGACGAAGGTCTCGGCCTTCGCGCCGGCGACCCCCGCCACCTGGGAGGCGATCGTCGCGCAGCGACGTTCCCACTCGGTCCACAGCGCCTTGGGATCCTGCCGCACGAAGTGCTCCAGGGCCGCCCAGAGGCCGACGATCTCCTCCTTGCCGACCTTGTTGGTCCGGCCCACCGCGTCGGTCTGCGGATTGTTGTTCGCCGCGGCGGCCTCGATGAGGTCCTTGCGGCCGAGCAGCATCCCGGAGCACTGCGGGCCGCGGAGGACCTTGCCCCCCGAGAAGGCGGCCAGGTCGTAGCCCATCTTGAGGAATTTCGTGTAGTTCTCGACGGGCGGGATGTCGGCCGCCGCGTCGACCATCGCCGGCACGCCCCGCTTTTTCCCCAGCGCCGCGAACTCGGCGGCCTGCAGCTTCCCTTCCGGCGCGTGGACGTTGAAGTAGACCATCATCGCCGTGCGCTCGTTCAGGGCCCGCTCGACGTCCTCCGCCGTGTCGACCTCGACAAGCCGGACCCCGACGTTCCGGATCGCGTGGTCGTAGCCGTTGCGGTGGGCCTTCGGGATGATCACCTCGTTCTTCATGCCCGCGGTGTCGGGCAGGCGCTGGATCTTCTCCTTGTCCTTCCCCGCGACGCAGGCGGCGGTGCCCATCGTGAGGGCGGAGGCCGCGCCGGAGGTCACGAGCGCCGCCTCGCAGCCGAGCAGCGCGCTGATCTTCCTCCCGACGGCCCCCTGCAGCTCGTTCAGGTTCACGTAGTGCCTCGACGCCGACTCGATCGCCTCGACCACCGGGCGCGGCATCAGCGACGCGCTGAGGTAGGTGTAGGTGCCGGCCGCGTTGATGAGGGGGCGGATGCCGAGCTCCTTGTAGACGTCCCGCGGGGGCGCCTGGACCTCCGCGGCGGGCAGCGACGCCGCGCCGGGCAGGACGGCCATCGACTTGAGAAATCTCCGGCGACCGGACTTCATCGCATCCCCTCCGAACGAAGCGTCCATCCTACTTGCGGCGCCCCGATTTCGGAAGGATCACTGGCCGATGCAGTAGAGCTTGTCGCCGTCGCGCAGGAACATCTCGCCGCCCGAGAAGACAGGCGAGGAGCCGGAGCCGTCCTGCAGCTTGTTCTTCGAGACCAGCTTCGCCTCGCGCGTCGCCTCGAGCACCACGATCTCGCCCTGGTTGGAGTTGAGGTAGAGGTGCTTGCCCGCGAGCGTGAGGCTGGCGTAGGCGATCGGCTCGGCTCCCGGCTCGCCGAAGAGCTCCCGCGCGCCGATCAGCGGCTCCGTCGATCCGGTCTTGCGGGCGTCGAAGGCGAAGAGCTCGCCCTTGCCGGTGACCGTGAACAGGATCCCTTCGTGAAGCAGCGGCGAGCCGAACACCTCCGCCGTGATCTCGCCGTTCCACACCGACTCGTCCTTGAACTCCTTGCCCAGCCGGATCGCCCGGACGTCCTTCTCGCCGAAATAGACGATGCCGCCGTCGACGACCGGCGAGGAGTTGGAGCTGTTCCCGATCTGGCTGTTCAGGTTCTTCCCGTCGTCGGCGCGGACGAGGTCGCCCGCCGGGGTGACGATCAGGTCCGCGTCGCCCATGCGGAAGCCCGCCGGCGTGCCGTAGGCGCAGCGGGACTCCGTGTTCGCCCAGAGCTGCTTTCCCGTGGCCGGATCGAACGCATAGAGGTTCGTCATGTGGACGATCAGCCGGCCCGCGGTCAGGATCGGCGACGCGCAGCGGCCGTACGAGGTGTTCTGCGGCGCGCCGATGAACGCGGTCCACTTCGGCTTGCCGTCGAGTCCGGCCGCCCGCACGATGCCGTTGGCGAAGACCACGTAGACGGCGTTCCCGTCGGTCAGCGGCGTCGCGGCGGCCATCCCCGTGTCCTTCGCCTTGTAGGCCTCCGCCGCGGCGCGCGCCTCGGCGTCCGCGAGATCCGCCGGCGTGACCTGCATCCGCCAGACTTCCTTGCCCGACACGCGGTCGAGAGCGAGGAGGAGGTTCGGCTCCGACATCACGATCACGAGCTTGTCGGTGAGGACGGGCGACGCGTAGCTCTTGCCGACCTTCGCACTCCACTTGACGTTCTTCGTGAGCGACCACTCCGTCGGCGGCGTGGCCCCGGGGAAGCGGCCGCTGCCGTCGCCCCGCCAGCCGAAGGGCTGCGCGGCCGTGGGACGGAACTCGGCGGACCCGATGGGCGGGCCCGAATCCTTCGCCTGGCCCGGGAGCGAGCCCAGCAGGACGACCGTCAGCAGCTGCGCGAGGGGCTTCATGACTTGGTCGGCGTCTTCTCCTCGATACGGTAAAGATACTCCTCGCCGCGCAGGAACATCGCCTTTCCGTCGAAATAAGGCGCCGTGTAGAAGGCCTCCTGGCGGCAGGGATTGTTGCTGACGCTCGAGAAGAAGATGTTCTCCAGGACGTTGCGCCCGACCTCCTTGAACTGCGGCCCGGGCTGGATCAGGTGG
>JACQFK010000242.1 GCA_016200125.1 Planctomycetota bacterium | reverse complement strand
GCGCGAGGAAGCCCGCAAGGACGGCCATCACGACGCGCAGGAAGCGCAGGAGATGTTCGACAACGCCCTGGAGCTCCACGACAAGGACAAGAACTAACGCGAGGCCATCAAGCTCTTCAAGTGGATCTACTACAACTATCCGAAGACGCGCATGGGCTCGATCTCCGCCTACAACGTCGCCTGCGGCTACGCGCTCTCCGGCGCGAAGGAGGAGGCGATCGACTGGCTGGAGTACTCGGTGAAGGCCGGCTACAACGATTTCGACCATCTGCGGAAGGATACCGATCTCGACGGTCTCCGCAACGAGAAGCGCTACAAGAAGCTTCTCACCGACCGCTAGCACTTCTTTTTTCTCGGGGCGTGGCTCAGCCTGGCTAGAGCGCCTGGTTCGGGACCAGGAGGTCGCAGGTTCAAATCCTGTCGCCCCGACCATCCTCCTTCGCCGCCCGGAGCGAAGCAGAGGCCGATCGAAGGAGGATGTCGGCCGGCTACGGCGTGATCCTGGCTTTCTTCGGAATTCGACGCGAAACCCGACCACGTCGTCTACGTCCTTCAAAGCCTTGTGCTTGCGGAGCGGTACTACATCGGTCTCTTCACTGATTTTGCCGACAAGCCTCACGAGCCACAATGCCGGCGAATCCACATACACAGCGAGACACCGCCCTTGGAAAGGGGTTGTTTCGATCAACTTCGAGAACCGACGCAAAGCCGATGCATTTGAACTCTATCTGAAATCAGGTTCAGGCAGGACATTCGGTAAGCGGCACTTTTGAACGCCGCAAGAATCCCCCCGCCCGAGCAAAGAGATGGGTGCCGGCGGAACGGACTTTCTTAGCCTTGCAATCTCCGGCCCCAAATCGTAAAAGGGACTGGAGAACCGGCAACTGGGGAGGAAACGATGCTCACGCTCATCTTGAAGGAAGGCGCCGCGCCCGTCACGCTCCAGCTGGGCGACGACGTCATCGCCATCGGCCGCTCCAAGGACAACCAGATCGTCCTCAAGAACATCAAGGCGTCGCGCCGCCATGCCCGCATCGAGCGCATCGGCGCCACCTACCAGATCACCGACCTGGGCTCGGGCAACGGGACCAAGGTCAACGGCAAGAAGATCGACTTCCAGGCCCTCAACAAGGGCGACGAGATCGCCATCGGCGACGCGCGCATCACTCTCAAGGCCATCGACGACGGACCGGACGCCCTCGAGGCCGGCGGCGACGACGACGAGATCAAGATCTCCGACGACACGGACGACAAGCTCGATCTGGTCGACGAGCCCGAGACCGAGAAGATCGAGTGGAGCGAGGCGGAGACCGAGGTGCAGGCACCGGCGGTGAAGGCGAAGCCGGCGCCCAAGCCCCTGGCGAAGCCCGCTCCGGCGCCCGCCAGGCCCGCGCCCGCCCCGGCGAAGCCCGGCCTCTCCAAGCCCGGCGCCGGACCCGCGAAGCCCGGGCTCAGGAAGCCCCTGGGCCGCCCCGGCCAGAAGTAATCAGGCCGACTTCCAGGCCGCGGCGAAGCGGGCCGCCTGCTCGCGGAACCAGTCCCAGTTCCCCGCCGCCACCTGCTTCGGGTCGAACAGCGGGCCGCCCACCCCGAAGGCGTCCGCGCCCGCCTTCTTGAACGCGGGCAGCGTCTCCACCGTCACCCCGCCCGTGGGCATCAGCGGAATCTCCGGGAACGGCGCCTTCACCGCCTTCAGGTGGCCGGGACCGAGCTGATCGGCCGGGAACACCTTCACCATCGTCGCCCCCATCCGCCACGCCGTCAGGATCTCCGTCGGCGTCATCGCGCCGGGCATCACCGGGATCTTCCGCTCGACGCAGGCCTGGATCACGTCCGGCACGATCGCCGGCGTCACGATGAACGTGGCTCCGGCCGCGAGCGCCTCGTCGAGCAGCGCGAGCGTCGTGACCGTGCCCGCCCCCACGTTCCCCTGGTCGCCCATCAGGTCCCGCGTCAGGCGGATGAGGTCCGCCGCCCCCGCCGTGTTCATCGTCACCTCGATGTTGCTCAGCCCTCCCCCGACGGACGCGGGGACCAGCTTCTCGACCTCGGCGCGCTTGAAGAAGCGCAGGATGCCGACCACCGGGAGCCGCTTGAACAGCCCGACGTTGAACGTGGCGCTCATCTCATTTCCCCGATTGGATCCGCTGAAGCAGGACGGACTGGCCCAGGACCGGCAGCAGCTCGGAATCGACGAGGCGCAGCCGCCCGCCCAGCCCCAGCGCCTCGCCGGCCGCCCCGTACGACGTGCGCAGCCGCTCGCCCGCGGCGACGACGACCGGCACGTCCGAGCCCCGCAGGGCCGCGAGTTCCGCGCCGATCAGGAGCCCGCTCAGGAACGACGTGTTCGACGGAACGCTCCGCTTGTCCAGCACCTGCCGCGTCCGCACCCGGAAGAGCGACGACGGCAGGGGCCGCTTCACCGATTCCTCCACGCCCTCCAGGAACGCCGCGCGCTCGAAGGGCGCCGCCGGGTCCGTGGAATGGCGGAGCAGGCTCTGGCGCGCGAGCACGTCGAAGAGCTCGCCGGTCATGTAGGTCCGGAAGACCGCGATCCCGCCCGGGTTGACGTCGAGATGCTTCGAATGGGTCCCGGGCAGCACGAAGACCGCCTCGAAGGGCATCTCCCGGCCCAGGGTCGCCACCAGGCCGAGGGTCTCGGTCTCCTCGCCGCGCAGGACGTCGGTCTCGCTCCGCAGTCCGGAGATGAGGTGGACCCGGCCGTCGATCTTCTCCCAGACGGCGTCGCGGCCGTCGAGCGAGAAGGGCAGTTTCGCGTAGGGCAGCTCCTTCCATCCGATGGACGAACTCGCCATGCCGGAAATGACGACCGGCGCCGAATCCGGCGCCTTTAGCTGCTCGAGGCCCCGGGCCAGCGTCGACCGGAACGCCTCCGCCCGGTCGCCCGGCAGCCCCGCGAGCTTCGCCGTGCCCTCGTCCGTGCGGACTTCGCCCTTCACCGCGCCCTGCTCCACCCGGCGGAGGCGAAAGTTCGACGTTCCCCAGTCACAGCTGACGAAATTCATCGTCAAACACTATAGCGCGGAGAAAAGCCAAAACTCCCGCATTTTCCGACGCCTGGAATAGCCTTCCGCGCGGCGCGTTAATCGGATGTCATCAAGGAGTGACCCATGGACAGCCCGGTGAAGCAGAGCGGTTCTTTGGACGCCCTGGATCAGTTCGGCATCTCGTTCGAAGGGCTCATGCCCACCATGGACGGCTGGGCGATCGGTCTCCGCTGCCAGACCTGCGGCTACGGGTGGAACGTGGTCCGGTCGAGCACGGACTTCCAGAAGGAAGCCACCGGCTGCCCCAAGGCCGCGACCTCGAAGAAGCACGCCGCCAAGGGCCCGACCAAGAAGGCCTAGCTCAGCGCCGCTCCACCATGCTCGCGACCAGCGGCCGCGTGGACCGCTTGAGGAAGAGGATCGCGAAGCAGGTATCCCAGGTCGGCTTGATGAAGTGGCTCTTGTCCCAGGAGCCGTCCCCCTTCTGCGAGGCGAGCAGCACCTTGTAGCCGTCCAGGTACCAGTCGTGCTTCCCGATGAAGGTGGTGTCGTAGAGCAGGCCGGTCCGCTCCAGCGCGTAGAGGTAGTAGTAGAGCCAGCCGTCGGGGACCGGCGCGATCTCGCAGGGCCCCGTGTTCTGGCTGACCGAATAGTTCGTGTCGAGCCACTTCATCCCCTCGATGACCGCCTTGTCCTTCTTCCAGTCCTTGCCCAGGATGTAGTCGTAGATGCAGAGCGCCCCGATCGCGCCCGCTGTCATGGAGCTGTAGGGAGGCCCGCCCTTGGCGCAGACCAGCTCGCCCTCGCTGTAGCACCAGCCGAAGCCTCCCTTGCCGCCCGAGGCGACGTTCTTCCCCTTCGCCTCCCCGTTCTCCGGCGTCCGCTGGTTGTTCACCCAGTACATCCGGCACTTCTCGATCGTCTCCTTCGGGAAGACGATGCCCGCGTCGTGGCAGGCCCGGATCCCGAGCGCGCCGTACTGCGAGTTCGAGTTGTCGGTGCGCTGGGTGTCGACGCCCTCCCGGGTCTTCTTCAGCGTGATCTTCTTCACCACGTCCGGCTTCTGCTTCACGTCGGGGTTGATCACGGGCGGCTTGGCCGTCGATCCGATGGGCTTCTTCACCGGCGCGCCGGACTCCGGCGTCGCGGCGGTCGGCTCGCCGTAGGTGAAGCCCCCGTTGGACTTGATGGTGTCCAGGAGGAACTGCCCGCAGAGGGCGATCTTGTCCTGGTACTTCACGCGGTCGATCTCCTCGAGGCACATCGCCAGGATCGAGACCTTGTAGGTCTTCTCCAGCTTCCGCTCGAGGCACTTCGTCAGCAGCGCCTGGAAGGCCGCATCGTTGTCGGGAACGCCGCCGTGGACGAAGGTCAGGAGCTTGAGCTCGTCCGAGTCGCCGCCGACGGAGGGCTCCATCGGAGAGTCGGAGGTCTTGAGGAACGCGATGCCGCGCGCGATGGCCTGTTCGACCTTGACCTGGTTGACTTCGGGGTTGATCTTGAAGCCGCCCTTGGCGGGATCGTCCTGCGAGGAGAGGCGGGAGCAGAGGACGACCAGGACGAGCAGCGGGAGCGCGACGCTTCGGCCCATCAGTTCACCACTCCTCCGGCTCGACCCGACGGGATCATACCAGAAGGTGTGAGACCGAATCCAGCGTCCGGGCGCCCCGGGCTCAGCGGGTGCAGAGGGCCGCGCGGGCGGCCGGCAGCGCCGAGGCTTCGATCGCGTCGATCATCCGGTCGAGCCGCTCGGCGAGGCCGGAGCTGTCCGAGTCGAACGCCCGCAGGAATGCCGGACCCATGTAGGCCTCGAGCAGCTCCCGTTTCCCGGTCTCGAAGGGCTGGTCGGCGCTCAGCGATTCGTGGATGAAGCGCGCCCAGTCCCGGAGATCCCGGAGCCGCTGGAGCACGTGGACCCGATCCGCCCGGATGACGGTGTTCATGGCAGCTCTCTCCTCAAGGGGCCCGCCCCTTTGGACGCAACGGCCGCCCTTTCAGGTTCGTACGTGAAATCGCCCACGTCTCAGGGCTCCCCGCGGCAGACGTCCATCGTCCAGGCCTCCAGGAATTCACGGAACAGCCGGTGGTGCTCGCCGCCGCCGAGGAACACCTCCAGCCGCGCCAGGGCGATTTGCCGCTCCTCCTCGTATCGCTGCCGCAGCTCGACCTGGATCCGCTGGAGCTCGCAGTCCGGAAGATCCACGGGATAGGTGGAAAAGGCCCGGCCCATGTCCCTCTGGATCCTCTCCAGTTCGACCTGAACGACCTGCCGAGTGGAATCGAAGGCCAGTGCGGTGGACCGGTCGAAATCCAGGAACTTCGCCGTCTCGGCGAGCACCGCCTCGCGGTAGCCCGCTTGCTCGCGAGTTCTCGCCAGTTCGCCGAGCTTCCGCTGGAAGGCCGGCCAGGGAGCCTGCGTCTCCGGCACAGGATCCGGCGGCGTCGAGGCTGCCGGCGACCTCTCCCCTCCCCGCGGCGGCTCCCCTCGAAGCTCCCCTTCGCGTCTCCCGAGACGCCTCCCGGCCTCTTCGGAGGTCGCGCCCTTCCGGATCAGCGCCGCCAGGAGCAGGAGCATCGCGACGCCCAGCGGCGCGGCTCGGAGGAGACTCACGATCCACCTCTTCAGTTCTTGGTCAGCGTGACGTCGTCCGCCCACATCGAGCCGGGGCCCCAAAGGCGGAATTCGACCCGGACAAACGCCGTTCCCGCCGGGGCCGTTCCCTGGACATTCAGCTGCGTCCAGTTCGAGGTGCCGGAGAGCGTTCCGCCGTCGTTGCCTCCCAGGACGGCGCCGTTGGCGTCCCAGAAATTGATCGTGATCACGGCATGGTCGCTGACGCCCGAGGTCTTGAACCACGCGTTCGCCTTGTAGGTGGCGCCGGCCTGCGCCGTAATGCTCGTGGTCTTGCTCAGCCACCGCGTGAGCGTCCCGGCCGGCTGGACGCTCACGACCTTCAGCGAATGGCTGCCGCTGTGGGCGGCGTCGGTCGCCCAGGAGAACGTCGCGCTGCCGTAAGGGAAGTAGTCGGTGTTCGGATCGGTCTCGAAGCCCGGGTTCCGGGCCAGAGTGCCCGACGGCGGCGGTGGCGGCGGCGGCGGCGGCGGCGAGCCGCCGCCGGCCGCCGGATAAAGCTGGGTCTGAGGCAGCGTCTGTTTCGCGGTCGAGGGGCCGGACCAGAGCAGCTTCGCCGTCGCGCCGCCGCCGTTCTCGTAGAACTCCATCTTCAGGTCGTACTTCTGCCCCGCCGTCAGCGGGATCGTGCCGGAGTTCTCGGTGGGCGCGTGATCGGTCCAGTTGTTGATGACCAGGGCGCCGTTCACCCAGAGGCGGACGCCGTCGTCCGAGACGGTATAGAACGTGTAGGTCTCGCTGAACTGCGCCTGCACCTGGCCGGTCCAGCGGACCGAGAAGCCGTCCGCCGCCACCGAAGGATCGGGACCTCCCGTCCCCCAGTCGAAATTCACCGTGGCATCGGTCCGCGAGAGCTTCTGTACCGTGAAGTCGGCATTGTCGAAGTAGTCGCCGGTCAAGCCGCTCCCGTTGCCCACGACTCCGCCGCCCCCTCCCCCGCCGCCGGAGGAGGAGAACGTGAGCGTGTTGAGATTGGTCACCCAGCCTGCGGAGCCGTTGCTGTCCATGACGATCCTCATGACCTGCGTGCCCGCGCTCAGGCTGATCCCGGTCTTCGTCACGGTCTGCCAGGTGTCGGCCCCCCCGGTGTTCGGGACCGCGATCGCGCCGGTCTTGTCCACGCCTTCGAACTCGACATGGAAGCTGCCGCCGACGAACGGAAGCGCGACGGGTACCGCGAGCGTGTAGGTTCCCGTCACGGTCACGTTGACCGTGTACTCGATCCACTCCCCGGCCTGGCACCAGCCCACGGCGAACCCGTTCCCGCCGGAGAGCGAGGAGGTCCCGATGTCGACGCCTTCGCCCGTCCGATACTGGCCTCCCTGGTTCGCGGCTTCCAGATCGTGGTAGGCCACGCCCTCGCCGCCGTTGTCGAAGTTCACCGCCAGGATCTTCCCCGGAATCGCGGCCGCGCTTCCTCCCCAAGGGGTCTGGCCGGGAGGAGGAGGGGGCGGCGGCGCCCCGCCGTTGAGGTTGTTGATGAAGAGCTCGATCGGGTGAGGGGCGCCGTAGACGCCGTGGTTGATGCTCAAGATATCCAGGTCTCCGTCGCCGTCGACGTCCGCGACGACGTTGTTCTGGCCGCCGGTCGTCTCGAGGACGACCTGGCTGAAGCCGCCGGCGCCGTTGTTGTAGAAGATCGCGACGCGATCCTGGGGCGACTGCTCCTGCTCGGCCAGCACCAGGTCGAGCGCGCCGTTCTTGTCGATGTCCGCCGGTACGATCTTGTGGACCGCCAGGTACGACGGATCGATCGTGTGCGGGATCCAGGATCCGTTGCGCCGGTCGGCCGGAGCCTCCCACCAGATCAGCCCCTTGTTCGCGTCGGGAGTCCCCTCGTTCGGCGCGCTGATGACATCCATTCGCCCGTCGCGATTGAGATCCGCCGCCGCCAGGCTCGGACCCTGGTCGCCCGCGCCGTACTTGGGACCGATGAAATGCTGGATCCAGGGATCCGTGCGGGCGTTCCCGCCGTGCTCGCGCGGGTTCTCGAACCACACGATCCCCGAGTCGTTCGCCGCGACGAGGTTGATCGCGCCGCGGCCCGAGCCGATGTCGAGCAGCGACAGGCCGTCGTACTTCCCGCCGTAACTCACCTGCGTCCAAGACGTCGGGTTGTTCTGGAAGACGACCAGGTGGCTGCGCGACGTGGCGTAGTCCTTCTTTCCGTCGCCGTCGAAGTCGGCGATCATGATCTCGTGGCCGATGCCGGCGGAGATGTAGTGCTCGACCCAGGCCCCCGTGCCGTCGCCGCCGGGATGCTGATACCAGCGCACGCTGGAGTCGACGCTGCACAGGATGTCGGGACGTCCGTCGCCGTTGAGGTCGATCGCGTGGATGTCCTCGTAGAAGCTCCCCGACGACTTGATGGTGTGCTTGGGCCAGGGATCGGTCGCCTTGCCTGAGGCGGGATACGACCACCAGAACAGACCGCCCCCGATGCATCCGACGATGATGTCGAGCTTGCCGTCGCCGTTGAGATCGGCCATCTCCTTCTCCACCGGTGATGTCCCTGGGTTCGGGTCGATGATCAGCCGGGTGAACGACGGGAACGCGGCGGGCGCGGCGCCGGAGACCCCCATCGAAATCAGGATCAGGCCCACGACCGCCCTTGAAGCCGCCTTCAACGTGTCCATGTCGAGCACCCTCCAGTCAATCCCCGAACCTCGGGACAGAGTGTCTCTGTCCGCTCAATCGAGAGCTTCTTGAAACCTACTCGGCGCCCGCCTTGAAGTTCTGCCTCACCTCGTCCGCGGGAAGCGCGCGGCTGTAGACGGCCGCGTAGTGG
>JACQFK010000235.1 GCA_016200125.1 Planctomycetota bacterium | reverse complement strand
CGAAATCCGAAATCCGAAATCCAAACCGGGTCCCCCAACCCGGGGGGGAGCGACTCCCCCGCAGGGGGATGGGGGGGAATCCCCTTCGGATTTCGGATTTTGGATTTCGGATTTTCTCCGGAGGGGGTCTCTAGTGCCTCCTCTTCTCAGTCTCGACAATGTGCGGGCCGGCTACGGACCGATCGAGGTCCTCAAGGGCATTTCGCTCGAAGTGAATGAAGGCGAGATCGTCACGATGATCGGCGCCAACGGGGCGGGGAAGACGTCGACGCTCATGTGCATCTCGGGCGTCAACAAGGTCCGCTCCGGGCGGATCGTCTTCCGAGGCGAAGAGATCCAGAACCTGAAGCCGAACCTCATCGTCGGCCGCGGCCTCAGCCAGTCGCCCGAGGGCCGCAAGATCTTCCCGCGCCTCACGGTCCTCGAAAACCTCCAGATGGGCGCCTTCACGCGCGACGATCACGCGGGGATCCGGGGCGACATCGACCAGGCCTTCGAAATGTTCCCCATCCTGAGGGAGCGGCAGGCCCAGGCCGGAGGCACGCTCTCGGGCGGCGAGCAGCAGATGCTCGCGGTCGCCCGCGCGATCATGTGCCGCCCGAAGCTCCTCCTCCTGGACGAGCCCTCGCTCGGCCTTGCGCCGATGATCTGCATCAAGATCTTCGACGTCGTCCGCGAGCTCAACCGCCGCGGCACGACGGTCCTGCTCGTCGAACAGAACGCGCGGATGGCCCTCAAGCTGGCCCACCGCGGCTATGTGATGGAGACCGGATCGATCGTCATGGCCGACCGCGCCGAGACGCTCCTGAACGACAAACGCATCCAGGACGCCTATCTCGGGGAGTAGCCCTCAGCGCAGCCGGTAGAGCACGAAGGCGCCGCTCGTGACCTTCGAGAGCGCGATCGACTCCAGCCTGCGCCGCAGCGGATGCTCCGGACCCAGGAAGCGGAAGGCCTCGGGGGGCCGCTGCCCCTTGAAGAAGCGGATCCCCTTCGCCGCGAGGTCCGGATCGCCGACGAGCACCACCGAGAAGTCCTTGAAGTGCGCCTCAAGATCGCCGACCTCGGCGACGGGGAAACGCGGGCCGCTCGGGTGGATCATCAGGAACGGCTCATCGACCTCCACGCCGGCGCTGTACCGGTCGGCGTAGTAGGGCGTGAACTGGCGTTCGTCCGCGATCGTGATCAGCACGCGGTCCTCGGGTCCTGTGCCTTCGTGGATCGCCACGCCCGCGCGGTAGTTGATCTCGTAGGCTCCCTCCCGGATCAGGCGGCTTCCCGTGATCCAAAGGGATTGCGCCGCAGCCAGCGCCAGCAAGGCTCCCGCCGCAAGGCGCCGGCCCGGAACGGTCCAGAGCGCCTGCAGCCCGCGGGCGGCGGCGAGCGCGAAGAAGGCCGCCAGAGGATAGGTCAGGTAGTCGTGGACGTGGGCCCAGCGCATGAAAACGACCTCGTCCAGCCCCAGCAGCGCGAGGAGCCAGACGCGGCGGGGCAGGTTCCGCATCCCGACGAGCGCCAGCAGGCCGCCGCCGACGGTGAAGTAGAGCGCCCCCTCGCGCAGTTCCCCCCACAGGAAGGCGAAGGGTCCCGGCATCCCGACGACCGTCCGCGCCGCCCCCGCCGAGAGGAAGCGCTTCAGCAGGGGCCCATGGGCGGGATCGATCCAGAGGAGGTGGAGCACGTGAAGCCCGAAGCAGGCCAGGGCGAAGGCCGCGACCGCCGCCGCCCGGCCCCGACGCCGCAGGAAGAACGCGTCCAGCCCGAGTGAAAGCGCCGCGTAGTAGCCCGGCCAATCGCTCTCGCAGGCGAGGAAGAGGAAGCCGAAGGCGAGATACAGATGGCGTCGGGAATCCTCCGCCCGCACCCAGCAGGCCCAGGCCGCCAGCGAGAAGCAGAGCGCGTACACGAGGTGGACGGCCAGGACGGAGAAGTACCAGAACATCGGCGTGAAGGCGAAGAGCGCCGTCGCCGGGACGACCGAGTCCGCGTCGAGCAGCCGCTCCGCCAGCTTGAAGAAGGCGAACAGCGAGCCGAGCGAGGCGAAGATCAGGCTCAGCCGGACGACCCACTCGCGGTCCCCGAAGATCCGGAACCAGAGCGACGTCACGAAGGTGCCGACGAAGGGACGGTTCGCGTAGGCGTAGATCCGCCAGTCCGGATAGACGCCCGAGTCCGGCCGCGGACAGCTGACTTCGTAGGAGCCCAGGCGGACCTGGTTCCGGGCGAGCACGGCGAAGTACGCGCCCACGACTTCGCGGTGGCGGAGGAAGGGCGCATCGATCTTGACGAAGAGCGCGGCGGCGAAGACCAGGCCGATCGCGGCGGCTCCCTTCCAGGACTTCACCGCGTCACCCGTCGGAGGATCGTGAGTTCCTCCGCGCCCCGGGGACCTCGGAGCCGCCAGGCCCCCGGCTGGCGCAGTTCCGCGACCGTCTCGCGGGGAGGGTCCGAAGCGGCCCACCAGGGCGGAGGCTCGTGTCGATCCCAGTCGCGGCTGGCCGCGGCGCTGCGGTCGCCATACAGCAGGAGCGTGCCGGGAGGAGGCGGCGGGTCGGAGGCCTCGAAGCGCCGGAGCGCGTAGGGCGGAGCGTCGCCCGACAGCATCCTCAGCATCATCGTGGTCCGCGAATCGGTGACGACCGTCAGTCCCGGCGTCCGCGACAGCTCGGCGTGGGCCCATTCGGGCCCGCGGCGCCAGCGAAGCGCATCCTGGTGGATCCGGAGACTGCAGGCCAGCGCGAACAGGGCCGCCCCGGCCGCGAGGACCTGCGCGCCCCGGGGCAGTCGGGGAAGGAGGACCTCCTCCCCGAAGCGGGCCGCGAGGATGGCTCCCGGGACGGTCAGGACCTCGAACATCCGGGGTTGGAGCCGGAGCGGAAGCAGGGTGAGCAGGAGGAGGCTCCCGAGCCACCAGGCGGCCAATCCTCCCGACCGGGCGCGGTCGCGCCACAGCGTCCAGGCGCAGCCGACGGCCGAGACCGCGAAGAATCCGGCGGTATAGGGAAACGTCACGGCCGTCGGATCGAAGCAGAGCGACGGCGCGGCGGGGAGGCGGGCCAGGAGCCGGCCCGTCTCCTGGCTCGACTGGATGGCGGCGGAGACGTGGATGCGATGGAACGCGTCGCCGAAAAGATGCTGGTAGACGGCCAGTTCGACCGCGACGATCGCGGCCAGCGTTCCCGCGGCCGCTCCAATCCATCGGAGATTCGCCCGGCTCGCCACGAGCGGAAGGATCATGATCGAGAGGAGAACCGCTGACTCCTTCGTGAGGTGCGCCGCGCCGAGGGCGGCGCCGGCGAGAACCGCGGACAGGATCTTTCCTTTTGGGGTGGGCAGATCGGGTGCGCGCAGCAGAAGGAAGGCTGCGATCGCCAGCCAGGAGGCCAGGGGGCCGTCGGTGTTGGCTTGCGTGGCGTAGACGAGGTCGAGCGGGAGGAACGCGACAAAGAGGGCCGCCCCCCGGGCGGTGCGCTCGCCGAAGCGGACGCGCGCCAGTTCATGCGCGAGCACGACGAGGGCGAGCGAGGCCGCCAGCGCCTGCAGGGCCAGCGACAGGGGCCCCGGCCCGAAGATCCGGAACAGGAGGGCCAGCGGCACCACGTAGGCCACGCGGGTCTGGAGGAGATCGGTGGAGGAAAGCCCCTCCCCGCGGGCGAAGCGCTGGGCGCCGGCGAAGTAGACGGAGTCGTCGTTGCCCTGGATGCCGCTGAAGAGCAGGAGGCGGAGGACGAGGGCCAGCCCCACGATCCCCGGAAGCCAGACCGATCGGCCGGTGGAGTTCATGAAGCGCGACAATATTCTACCGGGCGCGTCCCCTCCGTGCTAGAGTACGCCTCGAGCGTCCATGCCCGAACTCCTCGCCTGCCCGTCCTGCCGCGGTCCGCTCAACCGGCAGGCCGACGCGCTCGTCTGCGGCTGTTCCACCTGGCCCGTCGTCGCCGACATCCCCCTCCTCGTCCCCTGGGCGCGCAACCGCCGCTTTTCGGTCGAAGAGGCGCTCGCCCGCCATCTTCCGCCCCCCGAGGGTCTCGCCGGGAAACTCCTCCGGCGCGTGTTCAGCGGATCGGCTGCCATCGCGGAGGCGATTTCCAACCGCGACGCGACCTTCATCGAACTCGCGGAAGCGCTCGGCCGGACCCGCGACCTCGACTACTTCCGCTACCGCTTCAGCGACCTCTCCTACCTCTCGACCGCGGCGCTCCTCACCCCGCTCGACCGGGGTCCGCTGCTCGACCTCGGCTGCGGCGCCGGCCACCTCGTCCACGCGATGTTCCGCCGCCTCCCCAAGTCGGTCGTCGTGGGGCTCGATCTCAACTTCACGCTGCTCTATCTGGCGAAACGCTTCGTCGCCCCCGCGGCGCTCTTCGTCTGCGCCGACGCCTCCGCGCCGCTCCCGTTCCGGGACGGGGCCTTCGAAGCCGCTCTCTGCGCGGACACGTTCAACTATCTCCCCGACCGCGCCGCCGCGGCTCGCGAGCTGCTGAGGGCGGTCCGGGGACCGCTGCTCCTGTCGCGCCTGGCGGATCCTTCCTTCCGGTGCCGCGGCGCCCTCGCGCCCCTCGAGCCGGAGGCCTACCTCGAGATGTTCTCCGCGCGCAGCCCCCGCCTCTATCGCGACCAGGACCTCCTGGAGTCTTTCGTAAAGACGCGATCCCTCGACCTGACCCGCTCCGCGGGCGGGGGGAACGACGTCCTCACCCTCACCGCGGGAGTGGAACCCAAGATGTGGACCGGCGCCGACTACTTCGTGTCGGGATCCCAGCTGAATCCGATCTACGAATCGACGGAGGAGGGCGGCAGCCTCCGGCTCCGGCGGCGCTTCGTTTCGGAGGCTTATGGCGAGGCGTACCGCAAGATCGGGGACCTGCAGCCGGAGACCCTGACGGTCACCCGGGATCAGATCGCCTTGCAGGATCCCGAACTGGCGAAGAAGTTCGTGCTGCTCGACCTGCCGCCCAACTACTGCTGAGCCGCGGCGCGCTCCAGAAGATCGACGGTCCGGAGGACCTCGAGCGATCCGTCCCGCACCCGCCGCGCCACGTCGTCCAAGGCTTTCATGCCCGCGCCCAGGTTCTCGGGAGTCTCGTCCCCCGAGGGGCCGATGTGGAGATAGACGATCATCGACCCGCCCGACGCCGCGAGCCGGTCCAGGACCGCCGGGGCGAGCATGGCCGGCAGCCGCGAAATCGTGTCGAAGCGCCAGCGGCCGTAGCGGCGGAACACGCTCATCTCGCGTCCGTCGCGCAGGGTGCGCCGCTCCACCTGGCGGTTGCCGGGATAGGGCTCGATGCCCGCCTTCCGGACCAGACCTTCGCTCCAGCCATGGGCCAGCCGGGCGAGCAGACGCGCCGAACCCGGCCGATGCGCGTGGGCGGCATAGTATTCCGCCGGCGTCGCCTCGCGCCCCTGGCCGATGACGGGCGTGAGCTCGCTGGTCCAGACGAAGCGGATGCCGTAGTCTGCGGCGAGGTCCGCCAGATAGGCGGGAGAGCCCGGCAGGTCGCCGACCGTACCCGGCCGCAGCAGGTTCTGCACGTTTTCCTGGCCGCCGTGATTGGTCCAGACCTTGATCCGCACACCGTCGGCCGCGAGCGCATCGAAGGCCCGCTTCGCCATCTCGCGCGTGCAGGGCTGCGAGGCCGTGAAGTCGCCCATCCCGTGGAGGCTGTCGATCCAGCCTCGCTTCCAGGCGTCGAGCAGGCCCTCCCGGTCGCCGTCCAGGTAAGCCGCCTGGGGCGGGGCGGCGGGATTCCGCGAATAGGCGAAGAGGGAGGACGCCACCGGCAGCCCCAGGCCGGGGCCGAACTCCGTCGATTCCCGCCCGGCCCAGTAGCGGAAGACCCGGTGCAGCCGTTCGACCGTGCAGCCGTCGCAATCGATCGAAAGGGCAAGGGCGGCGGGCATCGCCGTAAGTATAGCCCGGGGGCGGCGGAGGCCAGTCTCGTTATGGTTGGCGACCGGCGGGATCCCATGCTATAACGCCTCCGTGCCCCCTGCGTCGCTGCACACCTCCGTGACGGACTGGGTCGACGAGTGCGCCCGGCTCACCCGGCCGGACCGGGTCCATTGGTGCGACGGATCCGAGGAAGAGTACCGCGCCCTCGTCGCCGGGATGCTCCAGGACGGGACGCTCCTCGAGCTCGACCCCCAGAAGCAGCCCGGCTCCTACCTGCACCGGAGCCATCCTTCCGACGTGGCCCGGTCGGAGAACCTGACTTTCATCTGCACCGAGCAGAAGGACGACGCGGGCCCCACAAACAATTGGATGTCCCCGCGCGAGGCGATCGACAAGCTGACGCCGCTCTTCCGCGGCTCCATGACGGGCCGGACGCTCTACGTCGTGCCCTACCTCATGGGTCCGGTCGGCTCCCCCTACAGCAAGATGGGGATCGAGATCACCGACAGCGCCTACGTCGCCGCCAGCCTGAAGATCATGACCCGGATGGGGAAGGTCGCGCTCGACCACCTGGGCGGCTCCGACAGCTTCGTCCGGGGGCTCCACTCGCTGGGCGACCTGAGCCCCGACCGGCGCTTCGTCTGCCATTTCCCCGAGCAGCGCCTGATCTGGTCCATCGGCTCCGGCTACGGCGGAAATGCGCTGCTCCCGAAGAAATGCTTTGCGCTCCGCATCGGCAGCTGGATCGCCCGCAACGAGGGATGGCTGGCCGAACACATGCTCATCCTGGGCCTCGAGGACCCCGAGGGCCGCGTCACCTACATCGCCGCGGCCTTCCCGAGCGCCTGCGGCAAGACCAACCTCGCCATGCTCGTCCCGCCGGCCTCGCAGAAGGGCTGGAAGGTCTGGACCGTGGGCGACGACATCGCCTGGATGCACTTCGGCAAGGACGGCCGGCTTTACGCGATCAATCCTGAAGCGGGCTTCTTCGCCGTCGCGCCCGGCACGAGCGAGAAGACCAACCCGAACATGATGGCGACGATCCGGAAGAACACGATCTTCACGAACGTCGCCCTGCGTCCCGACCGGACGACCTGGTGGGAGGGGATGGACGGGCCCGTTCCCGAGTCGGCGATCGACTGGCAGGGAAAACCCTGGAAGCCCGGCGGCGCGAAGGCGGCCCATCCGAATTCGCGCTTCACGACGCCGGCCCGCCAGTGCCCGGGCATCTCGTCGCGCTTCGACGATCCCCAGGGCGTCCCCATCTCCGCGATCCTCTTCGGCGGCCGCCGCTCCCGCGTCGCGCCGCTCGTGTTCGAGGCCTTCGACTGGCGCCACGGCGTCTTCCTCGGCGCCACGATGGCCTCCGAGACCACCGCGGCCTCCACCGGCCAGGTCGGCGTGGTCCGCCGCGACCCCATGGCGATGATCCCCTTCTGCGGCTACAACATGGCCGACTACTTCAACCACTGGCTCAAGGTCGGCGCCAAGAGCGACGAGGCCGCCCCCTCGATCTTCCACGTCAACTGGTTCCAGCAGGGGCCCGACGGCGCCTTCCTCTGGCCCGGCTTCGGCGAGAACATGCGCGTGCTGCGCTGGATCCTCGCGCGCTGCCGCGGCGAGGCCGACGCGGTCCGCACCCCGATCGGCCATCTGCCCACGCGCCGCTCGCTCGACCTGTCGGGGCTCGACCTTTCCGAATCGGCTCTGAACCGGCTTCTTTCGGTCGACGTGGAAGCCTGGTCCCGGGAGCTGGCGGAAATGAAGACCTTCTTCGAAAAATTCGGCCAGCGGCTTCCCGAGGAGCTGTGGCAGGAGCACGACCGGCTGTCGTACCGCCTGTCGCAGGAGGCCGCCTGAATGAAGATTCTCGCGATCGATCCCGGCACCATCCGGACCGGCTACGCGGTCCTGGAAGTGAGCGGCCGCACGCCCTCGCTGTCCGAGTGCGGCTGCGTCTTCGTGCGGGGCAAGGACCTGCCGGAGCGGCTGCTCCACATCCACAAGGGGATCGAGCGGCTCTTCCGACGCCACCGGCCGGCCCACGTCGTGATCGAACGCCCCTTCGTGGGGAAGAACGCGCGAGACGCCATGACGCTCAACGCCGGCCGCGCCGTGTGCATGCTGGCGGCGGCCGCCGCCCGGGCCCGGGTCTTCGACTACGCTCCCGCCCAGGTCAAGAAGGCCGCCACCGGCAACGGGCAGGCCACCAAGGAGTTCGTCCAGCGGATGGTGGTCGCGACCCTGGGACTGAAGGAGACGCCGCCGGCCGACGCCGCGGACGCCATCGCGCTGGCCCTCTGCCACGTGAACAGACTATGAGCGAATCGCCCGGAACCCTGATCGGCCTCTCGAACGTGACGACGCGGCGGATCCGCGTGACGCCCGGGATCGACCCCGACGCCCACCCCGAGGTGCGCGAGCGGATCCGCACCCACGCGGCCCGCGCGATCGAGGGCCGCGAGTCGTTCATCCACGACGCGATCGTGCTCGGCAAGCGGATCCGCCTCTTCTCCAACTCCCATCATCTCGCCGACTTCTGGCGCGAGAATTTCCCCACGGAGATGGAGTGGAAGGAGGCGACGGGCCAGGCCGTCGCGCGCGAGCCGGCGCTCGTGGTCCACGCCATGATCAACGTCGCCGCGGAGCCGGAGGCGTCCTACGTCTCCCTCGCGCGCCAGGAGGTCTACCTTTTCAACACCTCGTACTACGGGGACCTCCGCGCCTGCGCCCTGGAGGCCTTCGGCCGGCTCATCGGCAAGGCCGGTTTCGTGCTCCACGCGGCGGCGGTCGAGATCAACGGCCGGGGCCTCGCCATGATCTACCCGAAGGACGTCATCCATCCGACCCCCGTCTGGGGCCTGATGGAGATGGCGGGGGCGAAGTTCGTCGCCGACGGATGGCTGGCCCTCGAGCCCTCCGGCCGGATCCATGCGATCGAGAAGAGCGTGTATCTCCGCACATCGCTCCTCTTGAGCTACCCGGAGCTGGCCGCGCGGCTGCTCTTCTCGAAGTTCGAGAACGTCCCCGACCTGACGCCCGCGATCGAGGACGCGAACGCCGCCGTCGCCGAGAGGCTCGACGAGGCGGCCCGCCGGCGCGATCCGCAGGGCAGCCTCCGAGGGCTTCCGCCGGAGCGGACGCGCCCGCAGCTGACGCGCCTCGTGGCGTCCTCCGATTCGCGCGCGATCGTCCCGGCCGCGACGCTCTTCGGGAAGCCCCGGATCCTGCGCGCGACGACGGCGGCCGTCGCCTTCGCGCTCAAGGCGGGCCAGGGCGAGCCGGTCCAGCCCGCGGCCGTCGAACCTTTCCCCTGTCCGGGATACGAAATCTGCGTCGGCGCCGTCCCGGGGCATCCCCGGGAGGCCGCCAAGCTCATCGCGGCGACCTGAAAAGGAGCTGATGCCATGGCAGAAGCCGTCCTTCTCAAAGCGGAGCTTCCGGGGCTGAAGCACGTCTCCAGCGGCAAGGTGCGGGACATGTTCGACCTCGGCGATGCCCTGCTCATCGTCACCACCGACCGCCTGAGCGCCTTCGACGTCGTGATGGCCAACGGAATCCCCTTCAAGGGAAAGGTCCTCAATCGGATCTCCGAGTTCTGGTTCAACACGCTGGGCGTGGACCACCACATGATCACCTGCGACGTGGAGAAGATGCCCGCGGAGGTGAAGAAGCACAAGGAGGTCCTCCGCGACCGCTCGATGCTGGTCAAGAAAGCCGAGCCGTTCCCCGTGGAGTGCGTCGCGCGCGGCTACCTGATCGGCAGCGGTTGGAAGGACTACCAGACCACCGGCGCCGTCTGCGGGATCCAGCTCCCCAAGGGCCTGAAGCAGGCGTCGAAGCTCGAGAAGCCCATCTTCACGCCCGCGACGAAGGCCGTGACCGGCCACGACGAGAACATCGGTTTCGACGTCGTCGCCACGACGGTGGGGAAAGCGACGGCGGAGAAGCTCCGGGACCTCACGCTCTCCATCTACGGGAAGGGCGCCGCCTACGCCGAGACCAAGGGCGTCATCCTGGCGGACACCAAGTTCGAGTTCGGCCTCGTCGGCGGGAAGATCACCCTGATCGACGAGGTGCTGACCCCGGACTCCTCGCGCTACTGGCCGCGCAACGAGTACCGTGAGGGGATCTCGCCGCCCTCCTTCGACAAGCAGTTCGTCCGCGACTACCTCGAGGAGATCAAGTTCAACAAGAAGCCCCCGGGACCGGTTCTTCCCGCGAACATCGTCGGGAGGACCAGCGAGAAGTACCTCGAGGCCTTCCGGATCCTCACGGGGCGCGACCTCGGAACCTAGCGTGGCCCCCCCGATCGCCCGGATCCTGAAGGCGCTCAGCGGGCGATACCCCCTGACCATGCTGGGCAGCTGGAACGAACGGCGCGTCGAGCCCTTCCGGACGCTCATCGGCACCATCCTCTCCGCCCGCTCGCGGGACGAGATGACCGACGTCATCACCGAGGCGCTGTTCCGGCGCTATCCCACGGCGCGCGCGCTCGCCCGCTCCGACCGCCGCGCCGTGGAGAGGATCCTCAAGCCCATCGGGTTCTACCGGACCAAGGCGTCCTACGTGAGGGAGACGGCGAGGCAGGTCGAGGCCGCGGGAGGAAAGATCCCCCGCACGATCGAGGGGCTGATGGAGTACCCGGGCGTCGGCCGCAAGGTCGCCAATTGCGTGCTCGTCTACGCCTTCGGACAGCAGGCCATCCCGGTCGACACCCACGTCCACCGCGTCTCGAACCGCATGGGCTGGATGAAGACGAAGACGCCGGAGGAAACCGAGCGGCGCCTCGTCGCCCTCGTCCCCAAGCGGCTCTGGCCGGTGGTCAACGAAGCTCTCGTCGCCCACGGCAAGGCCGTGTGCAAGCCGATCGGACCGCTCTGCGATTTCTGTCCGGTGAATCGCTTTTGCGCGCACATCGGCGTCCGTCCCCGTCGCCCGACAAGATAGACGGTGCGTTTTGTCGGAGGGCGGGGCGCCCCGCAGGGCCCCGCCCGGCGCTGCACGGTGTTATACTCCTTTGGAACCGAGGTCCCGATGAAACTTTCGCTGCTCGTCCTGCTCCTGCTCCAGGCCGCCCCCGGCGGCCAGGACGTCGTCGTGCTCAAGGACGGCACGACCCGCTCGGGCCGCATCGTTTCGGAAACGCCGCGCGAGCTGGAGCTGGAGACCTTCATCAAGAGCGCCAAGGGGCAGGTCGTCGGCTCCGCCAAGATCACGATCGCCAAGTTGGACATCGACCGGATTGAACGGGCCTCCGCCGAGTCCAAGCGCGCGGCGGAGGAGCGCTCGAAAGCCTTCAGCGAACGGGGCGTCCGGCGGGCCGAGCAGCTCGCGAAGATCCAGCCCGTCCCTCTCCGCTTCGAAGGCCGGGACGGAGTCCAGGTCACGGGCGCCTACTACGTCCTCCAGTCCACCTGCGACACGGCCTTCGTCAAGGACGTCGCCGTCTGCCTCGACGAGATCTTCGGAGCCTACCGCCGCTTCTTCGACATCCGGCGCAACGCGGACCGCAAGGTGAAGGTGCTCGTGTTCAGCGACCGCACCGAGTACGACCTCTACAACCTGGCGCGGAACGGCGGCACCGTTGGCGCGGTGGCCTACTACCGCGTGCCCGACAACACGATCGCCGTCTACAACCT
>JACQFK010000234.1 GCA_016200125.1 Planctomycetota bacterium | reverse complement strand
GGTATTGGAGGCTCCGGGGGCATCGATCAGGATCGATCCGTTATACGTTCCGGCCACCAGCCCCGTCTGGTTCACGGAAACCGACGGCGTCGCCGAGGCTCCCGCGGTCAGACTGCCGCCGGCCGGGAGAACGGCCAGCCAGGAGTCGGAAGGGGTTGCGGCCCAGTTCAACGTGCCGCTCCCCGTGTTCCTCACCGTCAAAGGCTGCGAGACCGGCGGAGTTCCGTTCTCAGGCGCGCTGAAGGAAAAGCTCAGCGGGCTCAGCCCGATCGTCGGATTCGTCACCACGTTGAGGGTCACGAAAACCAGCTCGGAAGGATTGGTTGCCGCCGGATCGCTTACTTCAATTTCGTCGGTATAGGTCCCGGCGACCAGGCCCGTCTGGTTGACCGAAACAGTCAGGGGCGTCGTCGCTCCCGCCACCACGGTTCCGGACGGCGGAACCACCGTCAGCCACGTCGCACCGCCGAGCTTGGTCGCCGTCCAGGTCAGCGTTCCGATTCCCGTATTGCCCAGGGTCACGGTCTGCGAAACCGGGACCGATCCATTCTCCGCCGCCGTGAAGGTCAGGTTCGAGGGGGTCAAATTGATGGTCGGCTGATCGTTGACGTTGAGGACGATCGGAACGGACTGGGGGGAGTTCGAAGCCCCGCCTGCCGTGACCGAAATCAAGCCGTCATAGGATCCGGCGCTCAAGGCCCCGCGCGTCACGTTGACGCTGAGGGTTGCCGAGGCTCCCGGGCCCAGGGAGCCGGTCGTCGGACCCACGCCCAGCCAGGTGCCGCCGCCGGGCGTGACGACACCGGGGGCCGCCGTCCACGTCAGCGTGCCGCCGCCGCCGTTTGTGACGGTCATCGGGAGCGAAGCCGTGCCCGTGCCTCCGGTGCTGGGGATGTCGAAGGTCAGCCCCGCGGCGGGGCTCAGGAGAATCTTGGGGGTGCTGTTCACGTTCAGCGTCACGCCGACGATTTGATTGGGCTGGGCCGGAACCTCGGGCGGCACGGAATCGTTGCTCACCGAAATCGTGCCGGTATAGGTTCCTCCCGAGAGTACGCCGTGGTTCACCGACACCGTCAGTGTCGCCGTCGCGCCCGGCGACAGGTTCACGGTCAGAGGACTGACCACCAGCCAGGTCCCCGCGGGAGGCGTCGTCACGTTCGCCGCCGCGTTCCAGGTCAGCGTGCCGGGACCGACATTCTGGAGGGTGACCGTCTGCGGGACGGGATTCGGTCCAAAGTCCGGAGAATCGAAGGTCAGGCTCGTGGGATCCAGCAAGATCGTGGGCCCGCTGTTGACGTAGAGTGTGACGGCGATGGTTTGAGGCGGCTGGGGCCCCGTGTTGCCGGTCACCGTGATGGTCGCGGTATAGACGCCGGCGGCCAGCCCGGTGACATCCACCGAAACGTTGATGTTCTTGGTCATGCCGGCCTGGCGGGCGCCCTGCGCGGGCGCGAGGATGAGCCAAGGCGCGTTGACAGTCGCGGTCCAGTGCAGCTTTCCTGTCCCGATGTTCTTGAGCTGGGCGCGCTTCGGGGCGGGGTTGGGTCCTCCCAGCGGAGCGCTGAAGATCATCGTGGCCGGGGTCAGCTGGATGGTGGGATCGATCGTCAGCGGGAAGCGGGCCGACGCCAGGAATTCGGCGTCGAGGACCATCGCGAGTTCGTTTCCTCGGACTTCATACGTCAGGCTGCGCCTGTGGCCGCGGGCGTCGATGGCCGTCGCGCCGCCGTAGGTCAGGACCGATGTCCCATCGGCGTCCCTGAATTCGAGGGAATCCTCGCGGGCGCCGGCCGAGCGGCGGTTCTGGACGCGTTCGAGCGGGCTGTCGAGGGCAACCGTGACGGTCAAGTCACCTTCCCGCTGGAGGAGCGCCAAGTGCGAATCGAGGACAAAGATCTGCTCCACCCCCTCATTCACGAGCATATACTTCTCCGTGACCGAGCCCCGACGGTAGACCACGTGTTCCGGGGCGCCGGGCTCGAGGCCGGGCTTTCCGTCGGAGAGCAAGCCGCCGGACCGCAGGCTTCGGCCGCCGATGCGGATGTCGCGAAGCGAGAGAGCCAGCTGGCCACGCTCGCCGGACAGACGAACGCCCTCGGACGTGAATTCCTGCTTGCAGAATTCGTTGCCCGTCCGGATCAGGCCGTCCTCGGAATGCAGGACCGCCGAGCGGCTGCCCATTCGAAGTTCGACGGGCTTGCCGCAACGCGCGGGTGGATTCCGGGCCTCCCGCAGGGCCTCTTCCTGCTCGAATCTGGAAAGATGAGGGGCCGCATCGCCAGGAGTCGCGACGGGCACGACGGAAGGAAGCAGGACGCCTGAGACTCCTCGTTGCGTGGAGAAGGCGAAGAACAACAGGCCCGGCACGCACGCCAGCCCCAGCCCGCCGGACAACCACCATCCCCTCGATCGCTTCACAAAGTCCTCCGTTTCAATGGTGGACGATATCAAAGCAACCTGGGATTGATCAGGCCGGTGATGGGAAAATACTTCCCTCTCCCCCGCCTTCTGTCGATGAACCGCGTTTGAAACCCCGGTTGCAGGTGCACTGTACCCGGAGCCCCTCGCCGCTTCAATGCAAATTTTCCCCAGGCGGGAATGAGCAGGTCAGGGGACGAAAGGGTGTCCAGATATAAGTCAGCACCCGTCCGCTCTCCGGATCCGTCCTCAGCTTCCACTTTCGCCCGTGGTACGCCCGCGCCCCTCCACCTCTCAGTTCGGCAGCTCGGGCCAGTGCTTGCGGATCAGGTTGCGCGTCTTCTTGACCCCTTCGACCGCGTCGCCCTTCCCTTCCCACTCCACCGAGACGGCGCCCGCATACTTGGCGGCGGACAGGATTCCCAGCAGCTTCCCGTAGTCGGAGTTGGTCGCCTCGCCGTCCTCCTTGAAGTCCGCGAGCTTGGCGTGCGTGTGGTAGGCGTGGGGGACCAGCTTCTCGAAGACCTCGGGCTTGTGGCTCACCGGCGCATTGCCGAAATCCAGATTGCTCCCGACCCACTTGGGGTCCGTCCCGTTGATCACCGCGAGGATGCCGTCCACCGTGCCGGAAACCCCGCCGTGGTTCTCGATCGTGATCCGGATGCCCAGATCCGAAGCCAGGGGGAGCATCTGCTTGAAGGCGGCCACGCAGCGGTCCACGCCCTCCTTCAGGTTGTCCTCGCCCTTGTCCACGCCGCCCAGGTTCATCCGCACGACCGGCACCCCGAGGTAGCCGGCCGCCTTGAGCTTGGCCGTGTTGCTCTCGATCTGCTGCTTGCGCTTCGCCTCGTTCGAGGTCGCCAGGTTCCCCTCCATGATGAGGCAGGTGATCAGGCGCTCGTTCGCCTTGAAGGTCTCCAGGATCTTGTCGAGATAGTCCTTCTCCCAGGACTTGAAGTACATGTCGTTCAGGCTCACGCCCCGGATGTCGAGCTCCTTGTGGAACTCCGCCACCGTGTGATGGGTGACCTTGCCCTTCCCGTAGAGGTCCCGCAGGCTGTAGGTTTCGTTGGACAGGCAGTGGACGAGCTTCCTGGGCTCCTTGGCCTGCGCGGCCCGGACGGATCGCAGACTCAGGCCCGTCGACGCGAAGGCGGCTCCGGCGGCCAGGAACTGGCGGCGCGAAAACGCGGGGGTCGTCATGTCGTTCTAGCTCCTAAGATCTTCAAAGCTTAGCGGCGCGAGTCGGAGGGAGCAAGCGCTACCCCACTATCCTAAGCATCGCTCGCCGGCCCCTTGAAATACCCGCTGTCGGCGGGCGGCTCGTAGGTCACGGACATCGCGGGGTCCTCCCTGCGCTTGCCGCCCTCGGCCATCGAGCGCATCCAGAAATCGAGCAGCGTTGTCGTGAGCAGCGTGCGCTCGACCGGATAGGGCGCCTTCCCCGTCGCGAAGAGTTTCTCGATGTTCCAGGTCAGCGCGCTGAAGTAGCGCGCGCCCGGGGGCGCCGGCAGGTCGAAGAGGGTCGAGATCGGGTCGCGCTGGCCCTTTACCCGCGCCGCAAAGGTGAAGTCCGCCACATGCTCCGCGAGCTGGAGCACGGCGCCGCGCGCGCCGTCCTTGTACTCGACCAGAATCGCCAGCGGGTCGGCCACGTTGTCGGTCGGGAGGCCGTAGTTGCGGCTGGGGCTCCGCTTCAGCGCCGCCTCCAGCAGGTCCTTCGACCAGAGCCCCTGGTCGCCCGCCTTCCAGACGGCCGGCCCCTTCAGCGCCGTGATCGCCTTCACGCCCGTCTCCTTCGCCGCGCGCCGCTCCATCATGACCTGCAGCGTCTCCAGGCCGTGGAACATGTAGCGCTCGCCCGGCGAGGAGCAGCACACGAGCCCCTCCTGGATCGGCGTCCCGATCTCCGGCTCCAGCTCGGGCCTGCGCCAGGTCACCGGCAGCGACGAGCCCGCCATGAAGCCGAACTTGAGCTCGCGCGCCGCGGCGACCATCTCATAGGCCAGCTTGTGGTCGTAGGAAAGGTGCTTGTCGTTGAACACCGGCGCCGTCTTGCCGCATTTCCGGAAGTAGTCGACGATCTCCATGAAGAGCTTGTGGCGCGGGTAGAGCTGCTGGCCGATCGCGTTATTCGGGTAGTTGCCGTGCTCGCCGATCAGGAGCACTGCGTCGACGTCGAGCCCACCCGCGCCGCCCAGCGCGTCGGCGACGGTCTTCGCGATCTCGAAGCCGGCCTTCGGCGCCAGCTCGCGGCTCAGGTCGTTGTCGTTGTACTGGTCGTTGTACATCCGCGCCACCCTGAAGTCGGGCTGGTGATGCACGCCGCCGATCGGGTAGCCGTGGATGAAGCGGCCCGTGATGTGGTACGAGTGCGAGCGGATGTGGTAGACGGTGTGGATCGCGGCGACGCGCTTGAGCCGCCGGGGCTCTGCGGCGAACGCCGGCACCGCGAGCGCCGTGGTCGCCAGGAATTCACGACGGGAGATCATGAGGCCTCCTCTCGACCGGGTCCCGGTTCCACAGCAGCACGAAGATGATGATGGCCAGGAGCGGCGCGCAGCCTGCAAGGGCCACCCCCAGATCGTACGAGTGCAGGCGGTCGACGGTCTTGCCGAACAGCTCCTGGATCTGGCCGGTGACGATCCAGCCGCAGACCCCCAGCAGCCCGTTCACCTTCCCCACGTGGCGCTCGGGGACCTCCTGCGCGAACGAGTAGTAGCAGGGGAAGACGCCGAGGATCCCGAAGCCGGCGATCAGGAGCGAGCCGAGCAGCGGCCACCCGGCGGGGAGGACGGAGGCGGCGATCGTGGACATCGCGAGCATCGACATCCCGACGAAGACCGCCACGCGGGAGAGGTGGACCGTCCATCCCCGGCGGGCCAGCCGCAGGGCGATGAAGCCCGAGGTCAGCACGCCGAGGTCGGTGGCGATGTAGTAGGCCGACGTGAAGCGGTTGGCGAAGCGCTCCTCGTAGCCCCGGCCCTCGTGGAGGAAGAGCACCAGCCAGGCGCGCAGGACCTGCCAGGTCGTGTTGATCAGCGCGATCATGATGACGAGCGCCAGGAAGCGGCGGCTCAGCACGAGCTCCAGGAGGCCGGCCTCCTCGCGCTTCTCCGGCGCCGCGGCGAGGTCGTCGGACCGGATCGTAAGGAACCAGAAGACCGCCCAGGCCGAGCCGACGGCGCCGACCACCTGGAAGGGCATCCGCCAGCCGAGGCCGCGATCGAGGAAGGCCTGCACGATCCAGGGCGTGATCACCGCCCCGATGGATGCGCCGCTCTGCAGCAGCCCGTTGCCCATCGCGCGGTCGCGCGGCTCGAGGATGCGCTGCACGGTCTTGAGCGCGCAGGGCCAGTGGCCCGCCTCGAAGAGCCCCAGCAGCGTGCGGCAGATCAGCAGGCCTTCATAGTTCCGGACCACCCCGCTTGCGACGCCCATCAGCGACCAGAGGAGGAGGACGACCGGATAGAGAAAGCGGATGTTGACCCGGTCGGCGAGGATTCCGAAGGCGAGGCTTCCGGCCGCGAAGGCCCAGCTGAAGCCCTTCTCGATGTTCCCGTACTGCTGGTTGTTCAGCGTGAACTCGGCCTTGACGCGGAGGGCCGTGTTGGCCAGCGTCATCCGGTCCATGTAGTTGATGGTCGTGGCCAGGAGCAGGAGGAGGCAGACGCCCCAGCGCCAGGACTTGGACCGGGACGGCGCTGCGGCGCCGGTCATCCGTTCCAGGAGCTGCCGTCCCAGGCCAGGACCCGCTCCAGGAACTTGACCGCGTCGTCGCTGAAGGCCGCGAAGAGCTTCTCGCCCTTCTCGGCGCTGGCCTGGCGCGGGTCGCCCACGTGGCCCGCGGGGCTGTGCTCCTTCGTGATCCAGCCCCGGCCGGCGGGATCGAAGGACTCGCCGAAGCCCACCGGCTTGACCTTCTTGTGGTCGCCGACCAGCTGCGGGGCGAGGCGGAGCATCATGGAGGTCTCGAGGTCGCAGGCGTGTCCCATGCGGTCGTCGAGGATCTTGGGATCGAGCGCCGTCGGCTTCGAGCCGAGGCGCCAGTAGGTCGCCACGAGGAGGAGGAGGTCCTTCTTCTCGCGGTGGCGCTGGCGGACTTCAAAGACCGCCTGCTGGCCGGGGACGATATTGCCGCCGTGGCCGTTGAAGAAGACGATGCGCCGGAAGCCGTGGGCGATCAGGTTCTCCATGACGCCGCAGAGCGTGTCCAGGTAGGTGCGCGGGTCGGCGGACAGCGTGCCGCAGAAGTCCATGTGGTGGTGCGAGTTGCCGAGCCAGATCAGGGGGGCGAAGAGGACCTTGTCCTTGAGCCGCTCCGACACCCGGCGGACGACTTCGCCGCAGAGCAGGCTGTCGGTGAAGAGCGGCATATGGGCGCCGTGCTGTTCCAGCGCGCCGATCGGAACGACGACAGGCGTGGTTTTGGGCAGCGCGGCGACCTCGGGCGACCTCATTTCATGGAGCTGCAAGCAACCCTCCTTGCAACGAAACAAACGGTTTGATTC
>JACQFK010000233.1 GCA_016200125.1 Planctomycetota bacterium | reverse complement strand
GTGCGCCCTGGTCGTCGGTCGCAAGCCAGAACGTGTAGGGACCGCTGACCGGCGGGTGGACATAGCCGCGGATCCGCGTTCCGTAGTTGTCGGCCCAGTCCGTCGGCCCCTCGAAGACGTTGATCAGCACGCGCTCCGTCGGCCGGTCCTCCTTGAAGGCCGGGTTGTTGTACAGATCGCCCAGGTTCGCTCCGCCGATGCCGGCGAATACCTCGCGCAGGATCGAGCCCGTGACCACGCCGCCCTGCTTGAGCGACGCGCCCGGCGTCTCCGCCCGCCACTTCTCCAGCTCCTTGAAATCGAGGTCGCGCGGCGCGCCCGTCCGGGAACTGAGGACCGCCGCGCTCGCCACGGCGAAGCCCTTCTGGTTCGTAAGGATGCGGATCACCTTCGAGCCCGCGGTCGGAAACTTGAAGGCGCCGACCTGGATCCACTCGAAGCGCTCCGGGTTCTTCGGCCCGTTGTGCTGGCTGTGGAGCTTCTTCAGCGACGACGGGACGCCCTTCACCATCGACCAGGCCGCGCTCCCGGGATCGATCGCCACTTTCTCCTTGGGATTGGCGGCGTCCGCCCCCTGCAGTTCGGTGCCCTGGTAGGCGCAGGTGAAGACCTCCTGGCAGCAGCCGCCCGCGAGGATCCAGACCCGGTACTCCGCCTCGACGGACGCGGAGAAGTCGAACTGGACGTAGTTGTCCTTCATCTTCACGGCCTCGAGATCCTGCTGGGACGCCCAGGCCCCCTCGATCCTGCCGTACTTCCCCAGCTTGAAGCTGCCGGCAACGTTGAGGTCCCCGTGCTGGAACAGGAAGTCCTTGAGGCCGCCCTCCGCGCGGGCCGCGATCGCCGCGCGGTTGCGGCGGACGAAGGCCGTGGCCCCCTGCTCGGCGAGCAGCGCCTTGTACTTCAGGATCGCGCCGGACATCTGGTTGTAGTCGAAGTACTCCGCCTCCGCGTCGGTGAACAGCCTGCGGGCGGCCTTCTCGCGGTCGTCCGCGCTCCTCCGCCGCAGAGCCTCCTTCGCCGCCTCGGCGTACTTCTCGTTGATCGACGGGATCCCCTCGCCCCGGAAGCGCTGGGCCCCCTCGGCGTCGCCGTCGAGCAGGCAGGCCACGACCGCCGCGCGGTTGTCGCTGTCCTTCTTCGCGGCCCGCCCCTTGAAGAGGTCCGCCAGCGTGGTCGCGGCGATTTCGCCCTGAGGGATCACCATCGAGGCGTCGCCGAACTTGATCTCGATCCGGGTGGCGTCGATCTTGAGGAGGACGTCCTCGAGCTTCGCCGGCGTGCCTCCGGCGTCCCAGTAGGTCAGCGCGATCTTCTGGCCCTTCGGCAGCTTCGCCACGAGCGGCGCCCCTTCCTGGACCAGGCCGGCCGCCAGGCGCAGGTTCTCCAGGTCCTCGGCCGCCTCCTTCTTCGCCGCCTCGTCCTTCGTCTCCGCGGCCAGCTTCTCCATCAGCTTGACCGCCTCGGCGTAGTCGCGGGCGGACGCCGGCCCGAGGATCTCCTTCCAGCGGTCGCGGTAGGCGTCGATGGCCTTGGCCGTGCCGCTGGTGTCGGCGACGGGATCCTTCTTGATTGCGATCACGTCGGCGACCGCGGCGTCGATCTGCTCGGGGAAGCCGGGGATGCCCCAGGCCGTCACGCGCGCCCGGATGCGCTTGACCTCCGCGTCGTCGCCGCGCCGTTTGGCCTCCGCCGCCGTCTCGCGCATCACGCCGATCCGGCGCTCGAAGTCGCCCCTCAGATCCGTGATCCGCTGGTTCACGGGCCGGGTCCACTCGGGAAGGTCGTACTGTCTGACGCCCGTCTCCCAGACCTCCATCGCCTCCTTGAAGTGCTCCTTCGTCAGCAGCTCCTGGGTCTTCGTCTCGAGCAGCCCGCGCTCGTCCTCGAGCCGGCGCTTGAGCTTGCCGAACTGCGACTCCGCGTCGGGCTGGTAGGAGGTCCCCTGCGCCGCGGCCAGCGCCGCCTCGAAGGCGCGCCACTGGCCGGGCAGGTCCTTGGGGCGCGTCGTCTGGATCTCGTAGGCCTTCACGCAGGCGTCGCGCGCGGCCTCCTCCCGGCGCCGGTTCTCGGGGCTCAGGTTTTCCACCGGCGGGGGCTTCACGGTCACGATCGCCGGCGGCGGGTCGTTCTCCTGGATCCGGGGCTTCTCCGATCCGCCGCCGGCGACGACGGCCAGGAGGGCGATGACCGCGACCGCGCCCACCGCGCCGACGATGTAGAGGGTGCGCGACGACGAGCCCTCGGCGGGCGGGGCGGAGGGCGGAGGAGCCGCGGCCATGAAGCGGCGCGATTCGTTGGCGGGCTGCTTCGGGATGCGGGAGGTGCTGATCGACTCCTTGACCGGCTGCAGGGGGATGCGGCCGGAGGAGGCCTTGGCGCTCGGCGGCGGGGCCGGAATCTGGGACGAGCCGGCGGGACGGCAGCCGGCGCAGTAACTCCGGTTGTCCTGGGTGAAGGCCCTGCCCTGGCGGAAATCCTCCTCCTTGAGCAGCTGCCCGCACTTGTCGCAGTAGACGATGGAACGGCCCATTCGCTCCCCTGCCCGAGATTGCTGTCCGTTTCGGGCGCCCTGAACTTCCGCCCTCTGTTATACCGGTTTCCCGTCCCCGAAAATAGTGTTGACGGGCTATTTCGGTTGAGCTACGGTTTGCGGTCGATGTCCCCCAAACTCCACGGGATCAGCGCCGCCGGAAACTGGATCGTCGATCGCGTGAAGACGATCGACGCCTGGCCCCAGGAGGAGCGCCTCGCCCAGATCCTCTCGGAATCCTCCGGGGGCGGCGGCGGCGCCCACAACGTCCTCGTCGACCTCGCCCTCATGAAGGCCCCCTTCCCCCTCCGCGCGGTGGGCGTGGTGGGCAACGACGAGGACGGCAAGGAGCTCATGGCGGAGGCCTTCCAGCTGGGCATCGACATCTCCGGGATCCGCACGACCCGGGAGCAGCCCACGTCGTCCACGGACGTGATGACCGTCAAGTCCACCGGCCGCCGGACCTTCTTCCACAACCGCGGCGCGAACCGGATGCTCGAGGACGACGATCTCGATCCGGGGAACTCCAAGATCTTCCATCTCGCGTACCTCCTGCTCCTCGACCGCATCGACCCGATGGCGGCGCGGATCCTCCAGCGGCTCCGCGCGACCGGCGTGAAGACCTCGGTCGATCTCGTGAGCGCCGAGAAGGCGCGCTTCCAGGAGGTGGTGGTCCCCGCGCTCGACCATATCGACTACCTGATCGTGAACGAGATCGAGGCCGGCGAGTGCAGCGGGCTCCGCATCCGGCGCGCCGACGGGACCTTCGACCGCGACGCGCTCGCCGAGGCCACCCGCCGGCTCCATCGCGGCAACCTGGTCGTCGTCCACCTCCCCGAGGGCGCCTATGCGCTCTCCCCCGAGGGCGAGACCTGGCTCCCCTCGAAGCCGGTGAAGAAGATCGTGAGCACGGTCGGCGCCGGCGACGCCTTCTGCGCGGGCGTCCTCTACGGGCTCCACGAAGAGTGGCCCCTCCGGCAGTGCCTCGACCTCGGCCACACCGCCGCCGCCGCCTGCATCGGCCACGAGACCACCACGGGCGGCCTGCGCCCCGTGACGGAACTGTAGTCGTGGTCACCCTCTTCGGCCGCGCCTGGGACCGCACCGACCTCCTCCGCCTCGTGGGCGACGTCCGCCAGGTCGGCGGGGCCCGGCCCGTGGTCCTCGACGACGGCCCCGAGCGCGGCGTCCGCGCCATCGACGTCTCCACCGGCAGCGGATTCTCCTTCACGGTCCTGCCCGACCGCGGGCTGGACCTCTTCCGCGCGGAGCACCAGGGCGCGTCGCTCGCCTGGCATTCGCCCACCGGCCCGGTCGCGCCCGCCTCCTTCGAGCCCGAGGGGCTCGGCTGGCTCCGCGGCTTCTACGGCGGCCTGCTCGTCACCTGCGGCCTCACGTACGCGGGCCCGCCCAACAAGGACCAGGGAAAGGAGCTCGGCCTCCACGGCCGCGCCTCCTACGCGCCCGCCTACGACGTCGGCATCGTCCAGGAGTGGGACGGCGACGAGTACCGCATCGAGATCCGCGGCAAGATCAAGGAGGCGGCCGTCTTCGGCGAGCACGTCGTGCTCACGCGCCGGATCCGCAGCGCGCTCGGCTGGAACCGCCTGCAGATCGAGGACGAGGTCGAGAATCTCGGCCACGAGGCGGCGCCCCACATGATGCTCTACCACGTGAACGCCGGCTTCCCGGTCGTGTCCCCGGCCTCCGAGCTCCTCTGCCCGACGATGGAATCGAGGCCGCGAGACGCCGAGGCCGAGAAGGAGCGGGACAAGTGGAGCCGCTTCCTCCCGCCAACCGCCGGCTTCGCCGAGCGCGTCTACTTCCACCAGCTCCGGAAGGGCGCGGACGGCCGGACCGCGATCGCGATGGTGAACCGCGGCTTCCAGGGCGGCCGCGGGATCGGCTATGCGCTCCGTTACCCCCGCGCCCAGTTCCCCTGCTTCACCGAGTGGAAGATGATGGGACAGGGAACCTACGTCGTCGGGACCGAGCCCGGCAACGTGAATCCCCTGGCGCGCGAGACCCTGCGCCGCGAGGGGCGTCTGCCGATGATCGCGGCCGGCGAGAAGAAGCGCTACGAGCTCGAGATCCAGGTGCTCTCCTCCGCGGAGGAGATCCAGGCCGTCGAGAAGGAAATCCAGTCGCTGCAGGAGAAATGAGATGGGCTTCCGCAAGGCGCGCATGAACCGGCTCTTCGCGAAGACCGGCAAGTGCTTCGACGTCGCCGTCGACCACGGCTTCTTCAACGAAGGGGCCTTCCTCGGCGGCATCGAGGACCTCGGCCAGGCGGTGAAGACGATCGTCGACGCCGGGCCCGACGCGATCCAGCTGACGGTCGGCCAGGCGCGGCTGCTGCAGGACATCCTCGGGCCGCGCAAGCCCGCGCTGGTCCTCCGCACCGACGTGGCCAACGTCTACAACCCCAAGCTCCACGAGGTGCTCTTCAGCAAGATGATCGACGACCCCGTCGGCCAGGCCCTCGAGCTCGACGCCGCCTGCGTGGTCGTCAACCTGCTGCTGCTGCCCAACCAGCCCGACCTGCACGGCCAGTGCATCGAGCGGATCTGCGCGCTCAAGCCCCCGTGCGACCGCTATGGCATGCCCCTCATGATCGAGCCGCTCGTGATGCAGCCCAACGAGAAGGCCGGCGGCTACATGGTCGACGGGGACATCAAGAAGATCCTCCCGCTCGTGCGGCAGGCGAAGGAGCTGGGCGCCGACGTCATCAAGGCCGACCCCTGCGACGACGTGAAGGAGTACCACAAAGTCGTGCAGGCGGCCGGCGCGCCGATCCTCGTGCGCGGCGGCGGCAAGGCGCCCACGAGGGAGATCCTCCAGCGCACCGCGGAGCTCATGCAGCAGGGCGCCTGCGGGATCGTCTACGGCCGCAACGTGATCCAGCACAAGGACCCGGCGGGGATCACCCGCGCCTTCATGGCGATCGTCCACGAGAACGCCTCGCCCGATCAGGCCGCCAAGCTGGTCAAGGAATGAGGATGGGCCGGAACAAAGAAACCTCTGCTTTGTGTCTTGCTGTCTTTGTGTTTCGTTTTTATGCGTGAGATCCGGTTCGGCATCATCGGCTGCGGCCTCATGGGCCGCGAGTTCGCCTCGGCCATCGCGCGCTGGTGCCATCTCCTCGAAGTCGGCTTCAAGCCCGTCCTCGCCGGCATCTGCGACACCAACCCCGGCCTTTTCGGCTGGTACCGGCAGCATTTCCCGACGATCAAGATCGCGACCGGGGACTACCAGGACCTTCTCAAGAGCCCGGACATCGACGCGATCTATTGCGCCCTCCCCCACAACTTGCACCAGAAGGTCTACGTCGACCTCATCCGCGCGGGCAAGCATCTCCTGGGCGAGAAGCCCTTCGGGATCGATCTCCCCGCGGCGGCCGCGATCGTCGACGAGGTCCGGAAGAACCCGAAGACCTTCGTCCGCTGCTCCTCCGAATTTCCCTTCGTCCCCGGCGCCCAGCGGGTCATCAAGGCGATCCAGGAGAACCGCTTCGGCCGCATCATCGAGGCGAACTGCGCCTTCCTTCATTCGAGCGATCTCAACCCCGACAAGCCGATCAACTGGAAGCGGATGATCGAGACGAACGGGGAGTACGGCTGCCTCGGCGACCTGGGCATGCACGCCCTGCACGTCCCGCTCCGGGCCGGCTGGAAGCCCGCGCGGGTCTTCGCCCACCTGAACAAGATCGTCGCCGAGCGCCCGGACGGCAAGGGCGGCCAGGTCCCCTGCAAGACCTGGGACAACGGCTCGCTTTACGTCGACACGTTGAATCCCTTCGACGGCAATCCCTTCCCGATGACCTACAGGATCTACCGCATCGCCCCGGGCGAGACGGACACCTGGTCCATCGAGGTGATCGGCACGAAGTTCAGCATCCGCTTCTCCAGCCGCAACATGAAGTCGCTCCAGTTCATGGAGTACTCCGGCGGCGCCCAGACCTGGCAGGACGAGAACCTCGGCTACGAGACGATCTACAAGACGATCACCGGCGGCATCTTCGAGTTCGGCTTCTCCGACGCAATCCTCCAGATGTGGGCCGCCTTCCTCGACGAGCTGGTGAACGGCAAGGTCCCCTACGGCTGCGTGCGCCCCGAGGAGGCCCTCGAATCCCACCGGCTCTTCACGGCCGCCCTCGAGTCGCAGCGCACGCGCCAGGCGGTCGAGATCCGCTGAGCCCCCTTGCCCCCCGCCCGGGCAGGTGATACATTGTAGTCACGATGAGTCACCCGGAGGCCGCATGATCAAGAAGCTGACGAAGCACGGCAACAGCCTGGCGCTGGTGATCGACCGTAGCATCCTGGACCTGCTGGAGATCGACGCGGACACGCCGATCTCGATGACCACGGATGGAAAGCATCTGGTTATCGCCAAGGCCACCGGAGCGAAGGTTCAGAGGCGACTGGAAGCCATCTTGGAGAAGGGCAACAAGAAGTACGCCCGAATGTTCAAGAGGCTCGCGGACTGAGTCGTGACGCTCCTCTTTCTCAGCACGGAATCGGTCCAGCGAATTCACGAAGACCAGATCCAGCGCTACGGGGGGAGCCTCGGGATTCGCGACATGGGCCTCCTGGAGTCCGCCGTGGCGATGCCCCAGGCGGGATCCGGCGGCCAGTACTTTCACACGGACCTCTACGAGATGGCGGCGGCATACCTGTTTCACCTCGTGAAGAACCACCCTTTCGTGGACGGCAACAAGCG
>JACQFK010000037.1 GCA_016200125.1 Planctomycetota bacterium | reverse complement strand
GAGGAAGCGGCCCGCCGCCGTATTCGACGCGGCATCGTCCGGCTTCTCCTGCAGGGTCTTGAAGGCGGCTCGCACGTGGCCCCATTCCCTGCGGACCTCCGTGACCTCGCGCACCCGGGCCGCCGCCACGGACTGGAGATCGGCGTCGGCCGCCCGCCGCGCCAGCAGGTCGCTCTGCGCCAGCAGCTGCAGCGCGGCGTCGTAGTCGTCGTCGGCCACGGCGCCCGCGGAGAGACGGAACCCCGCGGCGGCCGCCTCCCTCATCGAGGTGGCCACGACGGCGGACTTCGCGAGCGCCTGGAGCGTCTGGCTCCGCAGGGGCCTGGCATCCACCTGAAACACGCGGATCAGCGCTTCCACGGCCGCGGCCGCGGTCTCCGGAACTCCGTTCAGCGAGGCCAGCTCCCGCGCCTCCTGGAGAATCGCGAAGCGGGCGGTCGTGTCCGGGTCCTCCTTGAGGCCGAGTTCCAGCAGGCGCGCCGCGAAGGCCCGCGTCTCCGACGTCGCCTTCCTCGCGTAGTCCTCCTTGAATCGGCCCTGAAGGGCCTTCTCCGCCGCCTTCAGATCCGCAGCCGGCGGCTCGGCCGGCTTCCGGAACACGGGCGGCGCAGGCGGCTTCGGCGGCTCCGGCTTCGGGGCCGGCTCGGGAGGCCGGACCCTTGGCTCGACGGATTTCGGAGGCGGATCGAGCTTCGCCTTCCGCGCCTCCTCCTCCGCCGCGCGGGCCCGCGCCTCGGCGTCGCGCAGCTTCGCGGTCAGCGCCTCCTTCTCGGCCGCCGATTCGGTCTTCAACTCCAGCTCGCGCTTCGCCCGTTCGGCTTCGCGGAGCCTGGCCTCCTCCCGCTCCTTCGCCGATTCCCGCCGGACGCGCTCCGCCTCGTCGGCCGCGGCCTGCCGCTCCCGCGTGAGCCGCTCCTTCTCCGCGTCGACCCCCTGCGGAGGCCGCGCGGACTTCGCCGGAGGCTCCCTCTCCGCGCGGTCGGACGGCATCAGGGTGACGATGCCCAGGGCGACGACGGCGGCCGCCGCGATCGAGATCCAGAGCCAGGCGAGCGAGGCCGGCGGCGCGGGCGGCGTCGCCAGGATCTGCTGCCCTTTCAGCCAGCGGCCGAGGTCGTCGGCGAAGGCCCGGGCCGTGGGAAAGCGCCGGCGCGGATCCTTGGCGATCGCCTTGAGGCAGATCGTCTCGATCGCGTCCCCCGCGGTGCTCTCCTCCCAGCTCTTCGAAACCGACGAGGGCGGAGGCGCGGGGTTGTTCACGACCTTCATCAGGATGTCGAGCGGCGTGTCGCCCTGGAAGGGGGTCCGGCCCGCCAGCATCTCGTAGAGCATGATGCCGAGCGAATAGACGTCCGAACGGGCGTCGAGCGTCTTGAGGCCGCGCGCCTGCTCGGGGCTCATGTAGGCGGGCGTCCCCACCACGGAGCCCGAAACGGTCAGCGACGCGGCGGCCTCCCGTCCCGCGCGCCGGGCGAGGCCGAAGTCGCTGACGTAGGGCCTGCCCTCGGCGTCCAGGAGGACGTTCTGCGGCTTCAGGTCGCGATGGAAGACGCCCTGCTCATGGGCGTGGGCCACCGCCAGCGCGACGTCGCGCAGGAGGGCGACCTTGCGGCGCAGGCCGGCGCCGGCTTCGCGGGCCAGCCAGCCCGACAGCGATACGCCGTCGATGAGCTGCAGGGCGAGGTAGCGCCGGCCCTCCAGCATCCCCGCCTCATAGACGGTCACGATGTTGGGATGCTTGAGCTTGGCGGAGAGCCGCGCCTCGCGGACGAAGCGCTCTTCCTCGACCGATCCCGACGCCTCCCCCGACAGCGGATCCGACAGCAGCAGCTTGAGCGCGACCTTCCGCTGGAGCTCCGTGTCGAGCGCCTCGTAGACGACGCCCATCCCTCCCCGCCCAAGTTCCCTCAGCAGGGAGTATTTTCCCAGCGATTTCGGCATCGGGGGCACGCGGGTATTCTACCCCTGCTCGCGGCGAAATTGGCGGGAAGATCGGGGATCCGCCGCGATCCAACCGAAGACTGGATTGAAAGGGAGGACGAGATGAACGCGAGCCGTCGCAAGGACGCCGGGTTCACCCTGATTGAACTTCTGCTGGTGATGGTGATCATCGGGATCCTGGCCGCCATCGTGGTCCCGAACCTGGGCAACCGCGCCGCGGAGGCCCATCTCAAGAGCGCCAAGGCGACCCTGGTCTCCTTCCGGACCGCGCTCGACGCAAATGTGATCGACAACGGCCGCTACCCGACCACCGATCAGGGGCTGCAGGCGCTGGTGATCCGTCCCGAGGGAGCGCAGGCTCCGAGGAACTGGAAGGGTCCCTACATCCAGGTGGTCGACGCCCCAAATGACCCCTGGGGGAGACCCTTCCGCTACGTGAACCCCGGATCCCAGAGGCCCCCGCTCTTCGACCTCTACAGCCTCGGGGAGGACGGCCAGGAGGGAACGGACGACGACATCGGGGCCTTCTGACTCTCCCGTCGCGCGACATCCAGCGGCGGCGGCGCGGGAGCCGTCCTCCACCGCAAGTGTGCAGGCGGCTCCAAGTGCGGTGACTTGGCCTGTTTCAGAAGCAGGAGCCTGTCCGTGAGGACTGGCTGGGTTTGACTCCCACCGTCTCTTCAGTTGCAATCCCATGTTTACCCTGGATTGACTTCGTCCTGGGACCCTGATACGTTCGGAGGCGCTTCTGAAACAGGCGGCCGCACAGGCGGCCGAGCTGCCGGAAAGGCCCTCCGTTGCGGAGGGCTTTTTCTTTTCAGGCCGGGATCCAGCGGCGGCCGCCGCAGGCGAACATCGCGCATTCGCGCGCGTACTCCCAGCAATCCTGGTGATGCGGCGTGCGGCAGCGGATGCAGAGCACCACCTCCGTCTCCAGCAGCGCCACGCAGATGG
>JACQFK010000232.1 GCA_016200125.1 Planctomycetota bacterium | reverse complement strand
CCCTGGCTGCTCCAGGCGCTCGAGAACAACATCGAGCTCACCAAGTCCTACGAGAAGGACGGCGAGCAGATGACCGCGCTCACCGGCCGCACGATCCTCATGCCCGACGGCAGCTCCGTCACCCTTCCCCGCGTCGTGAAGATCAAGCCGCAGGACCCCCTCGACAAGAACACGCGCGCCCGCCTGCAGAACGAGAAGTCGGCGATCCTGGGAACGCTCGGCACCCTCACGGGCCAGAGCTTCGGCGACGACCTCCCCAAGTGGCGCGCCTGGTACGAGAGGAAAAAGGCCGGCAACTGATGAAGATCCTCCTGGTGGGCAGCGGCGGCCGCGAGCACGCCCTGGCCTGGAAAATCTCCCGCTCGCCGCTCCTCACCAAGCTCTACGCGGCCCCCGGAAACGCCGGCATCGCCCCCCTGGCCGAGTGCGTCGACATCAACGCGGACAATATCGACGGCCTCCTCGAGTTCGCGAAGAAGAACGCGATCGACCTGACGGTGGTCGGCCCCGAGGGCCCGCTCTGCAAGGGGATCGTCAACCTCTTCCAGGACAACGGGCTCAAGATCTTCGGCCCGACCAAGGAGGCGGCCGAGCTCGAGGGCAGCAAGGTCTTCTGCAAGAACCTCCTCCGGCGCTACGGGATCCCCACCGCGAACTACCGCGTCTTCAACCAGTCCAAGAACGCCCTCCAGTTCGTCAAGTCCTCGCAGTTCCCCGTCGTCATCAAGGCCGACGGCCTCGCCGGCGGCAAGGGCGCCGTGATCTGCCACACCGAGAGCGAGGCCGTCGTCGCCATCGAAGGCATGATGGAGAAGAAGGTCTTCGGCAAGGCGGGCGAGCAGGTCGTCGTCGAGGAATACATCAACGGCGTCGAGGCCTCGGTCATCGCCTTCACGGACGGCCAGTCGATCGCCACGCTCGACAGCGCCCAGGACCACAAGCGCGTCTACGACGGCGACCGCGGCCCCAACACCGGCGGCATGGGCGCCTACTGCCCCGCCCCCGTGGCCAGCGAGCGCGACTACACCCGCGTGATCCGCGAGGTGCTCGTCCCGATCGTCCACGCCATGAACAAGGAGAAGCGCCGCTTCCGCGGCATCCTCTACGCCGGCATCATGTTCACCAAGAGCGGCCCCAAGGTCCTCGAGTTCAACGTCCGCCTGGGCGACCCCGAGGCCCAGCCCCTCATGATGAGCCTGAAGAGCGACATCGTCCCCATCATGATGGCGACGATCGACGAGAAGCTGGCCGACGTCGAGCTCGAGAGCGATCCCCAGCCCGCGATCTGCGTCGTCATGACCTCCGGCGGCTATCCCGGCGCCTACGAGACCGGCTACGAGATCACGGGCATCGAGGAGGCGGAGGCGACGGGCGCGAAGGTCTTCCACGCCGGCACGGTGAGGAAGGACGGCAAGCTCCTCACGGCGGGCGGCCGCGTCCTGGGCGTCACCGCGCAGGGCAAGGACCTCCGCGAAGCCCATGCAAACGCCTACGTCGCCGTGAAAAAGATCTCCTTCAAGGCGGCCCACTACCGCACCGACATCGGCAGCAAGGCGCTCGCCGCGACCCCGGGCGCATGACGCTTCCGCCCGCCTGCGAGAAAGCCATACTCTCCCGCTTCCTCCGCGCCGAGGCCATGGCCATGTGGGCGGTGAAGTCGGCGCAGAACGACGTCCCCCCGCACGCCCTCTCGTTCCTCAAGCGCCACGAGGAGGAGGAGCGGGAGCACCTGAAGATCTTCGAGGGCCTGACCGGAGAGCAGGCGCGCGAGAAGGCCGTGCTCCCGAAGATGCCCAAACAGTGGCACGCGATGGCGGTCCACCTCTACGGCTACGAGGCCCTCGGCCTCGAGTTCGCGCGCCTCCTTGCGGAGCTGCGGCCCGACCTCGCCCACATCCTCAGGGACGAAGAGGTCCACGTGGGCTTCTTCGAGGCCGAGGTGAAGCGGATCCTCGACGGGGGACGCGGGCCGGCGAACGGGGCCCGCGAGTACGCCGGGGCCTGGATGCGGCGGATCCCGAAAACGCTCGAACGCTACCTGCGGGGCGACGGACTCGAGCCGTACCAGGCGGAACTGTCGGCGAGAATCCTCGACGCGATCCGGGGCCGCTTCGGGTCTATCGGCTTGATTTCCGGCGCTTGACGTAGATCTGGATGAACTGCCAGGCCGTTCCGATGAAGAGCCCCACTCCCGAGCCGCGCAGGATCCCCCGCTCCGCCAGGGCCTCGTCGATCGCGCCGTTGACCTGCGGGAACATGTAGGCGATCGCGCCGCCCACGAGCGACGAGACCGCGATCCCCAGCTGGGCCCAGAGGCATTTGCCCGTGGGCAGCGGGGGGCGGAATCCGACCGTCGCGCCCAGCCCCACGGTGACGCCGGAGAGGAACCCGGCCGAGCCGCCCTCGATCAGCGCCCGCGTCCAGGCCGCCGCGTTCATGCCGTCGCGCCGCACCGCCCAGGCGTAGACGGTCGCGCCGGCCACGGACACCAGGACGTTGAAGCAGAACAGGCCGAAGCGGTGCATCGCGTCACTGCTGGCGCAGCCAGTAGTTCCCGTTCAGGACCAGGGCGCCGCCGTCGAGCTTGTACTCGGCGTTCCAGACCTTCCCGTTGTCGTAGGTGAAGCTCAGCGTGTTGCCCCGCTTGATCACCTTGCCGCGATCGCCGCCCGTGAGATAGGCGTCGCTGCGCCCCGTGCTGTTGTTCAGCCCCGCGGACGAGGAGGACATCTCGCTGAAGGTCCCGTTGGGGTAGATGGTCATCGAGCGGCTCGACGAATAGCTGAACTGGTTGCTCGTCCCGGCCCCCGTCGACGTGTACTTCTCGAGCAGCCAGGTGCCCACGACCGCCCGGTCGGGCGGCTCCTCCTTGATCGTGATGCTCTGGGCGGTGATGCCCGCCGAGCGGCCGTACTCCTTGAAGGACTCCTCCGTGCCGAAGGCCAGGACGGAGACGGCGACGTCCTTCTTCCGGATGATGATCGACTGCACCTTGAGCGTCCGTCCCTGCGCCTCGAGCGTGTAGTCCTGGAGGCGCGCGTCGTCGCCGCCGATGACGCACTTCTGCGCCTCGCCGGCGGGCCGCAGCCCCGGGATCCCCTGCTGGAGGTAGGCCGCCGCCTCCTCGAAGAGGTTGGCCATGACCTGCGTCCCGGGCGTTCCCGCCGAGACGATCAGCTGGAACTCGTTCTCCTTTCCGTCCGGATGGGTCTCCATCCGCGTCCAGTTCGAATCCCCCGGCAGCGCGTTGACCTTCCAGCCCTCGAAGGTCGCGATCGTCCCGCCCGCCAGCTGGTGGACCTTGTAGGCCAGGGGATCCTTCTTCATCTCAACCTTCACTTCCTTCGCCTCCCCCTTCGCTTCGGGCTTCGCAGCCGGCTTCTCCGGAGCGGGCAGGGGCGCAGCCGCCGGAGCCACGGCGGCCGGTTTCTCCTCGACGCCTCCGTAAGAGATCTGTACCGACGCGTCGTCGAAGCCCTTGACGTTCTTGAGGCCCGACCCCAGCGTCGCCAGGCGCGCCGCGAGGTCGCTCCCCTTCCCCTCGAATTTCACGGTGAACACGGCCTGGCCGACCTTGAAGACGCCGGCCCGGACGTCGCTGACCCCCTTGAGGCCCGACAGGTCGCCGCGGATCTTCTCGAGATCGGCCATCGCGACGCCGCTGACGGTCAGGGTGAGGTCGGCGCCCTTGGCCCCGCACGCGATCAGAAGGAGCGGGAGCGCGAAGAGGAAGTGTTTCATCGGCAAAGTATACCCTACCGGCGCCGCTCCTCGAGTTCCTCCAGCGTGCGCGGCCAGTCGTCCTTCAGCAGCCGGGACAGCGAGCGGTCGGCGAGCAGCTTTCCGCCCGTCTGGCACTTCGGGCAGTAGTTCGTCTCGTAGTCGGCGTAGCGGATCCGCTGGACGGGCGCGCCGCAGACGGGGCAGGGCTTCTTGAAGCGGCCGTGCACCGCGTGCCAGGCACGGAACGCCGTGACCCCTTCCGGAAACTCCCCCGCGGCCTCCTGGCGCAGCCGGTCGATCGCCTCCCGGAGCGCGTCGAGCGTCGCCCGCTGCAGCCGCGCGAGTTCCCCCGCGGACAGCTTGCGGGTCATGGCCAGCGGCGAAAGCTTCGCGCGGTGTAGGATCTCGTCGGAATACGCGTTTCCGATCCCGCTGAACAGATGCGAATCCGTCAGCGCCCGCTTGAGCGTGTGGTTTTCACGGACAAGAGCGTCGCGGAACTGATCGAGGGTGGCGTCCAGCACCTCGAGACCGCCCGGATCGAGGGCGCGGAGCGCCTCCTCGCCGCGCACGACATGGAGCGAGGCGCGCCTCTTCGTCCCGGCTTCCGTGAGCAGGAGAGACCCGTTCTCGAAGTCAAAGGACGCCAGGCCGATCTTCGCGTTGATCTTCGCGCCCGCCTCGCTCCAGTGGAGGCGGCCCGCGATCATCAGGTGGAGGACGAGGCAGGTCTGCTCGTCGAATTCGACGACGATCCGCTTCCCCATCCGCTGCAATGCAAGAACCTTCTTCCCTTCGACGGCTTCGATCGGCGGCATCACCGACCGCAGAAGAAAAGGACTGGCGAGGCGGACGCGCTTCAGGATCCGGCCCTTCACGCGCGTCTCGAGGGCCGACAGGTAGGCGACGATGTCGGGAAGCTCAGGCATGATCGCCGAAGACGGCCGCGCGGTTCTTGCCGGCCCGCTTGCTCTGGTAGAGCGCCTCGTCGGCGTTCCGCAGGACCTCCTCGGCGCTCTTGCCGTGGTCGGGGAAGACCGCGCCGCCCACCGAGATCGACAGCCGGAGCGTCTTTCCGTTCGCCCCCAGCTTCTTGCCCGCCAGGTTGGCGACCAGCCGGTCGGCCACCAGGCGGACCCCCTCGCGCCCCGCGCCCGGGAGGATGATCTCGAACTCGTCGCCGCCGAAACGCGCGACGGTGGCCGGCCCGGGCGCGCGCGCAACGAGATCCTCGGACCGCACGGTCGCCGACAGCGTCTTGGCGACGTGCTTGAGGACCTGGTTGCCGAAGTCGTGCCCGAAGTTGTCGTTGACCTTCTTGAAGTCGTCGACGTCGATCATGATCACGCCCAGCTTCCGTTTCTTGAGCCGGGCGCGCTCGATCTCGCGGTCGAGGCGTTTCTGAAAGTGGGCGTGGTTCCAGAGCCTCGTGAGCCGGTCCTGGTTGGACTGCTTGTAGAGGCGGGCATTCTCGATGGCGATCGAGGCGTGCCCCGTGAGGATCTCGGCGACCTCGACCTCCCGTTCGCCGAAGGCGGCGGCGCGGGCCGGATCGTCCAGGTACAGCGCGCCGATCGCCTTGTCGTGAAGCAGGATGGGGAGGCAGAGGATGGAGCGGAGGCGCAGCCGCTGGACGCTGTCGACGAGCCGGAAGCGCGGCTCGGACGTCGCCTCCGAGCAGACCACGCGCTGCTTGGTCCGCTCCACGGTCATGAGCAAGGTCTTCGAGATACCGCGCTCCTCCTTCCTGAGCATGACGCCGGAGCGGTGGCGGGCGAGCTCGACCTTGTACATGCCGTTGCGGAACACGACGATGGCGCCCCGCTGGGCGCCGCAGCTTTCGATGGCGAGGTCCACGATCTGGAGGATGATCCGGCGGAGGTCCGGCCCCTTGTTGATCTGGCGGACGACCTCGAGAATCGGCTTGAGCTTCGCGAGGGTGGAGGTATCGAACGACAGCTTCTCCCGGCCGTCCTCTGGCATCTGCCTAATTGTACCCGGGCGGATTCGAATTTTCTCGATTCGGGGACCCGGCGCGGCGAAAAGAGTGGCGCGAGGGGAGCTCTCTGCTAGAGTCAAGGCCTACCCCGGGGTCTCTCCCACCGCGGTGAATTTCGGCCCGGTGGGCAAGCGCAACGCCGTGCGCTTCCAGCGGACCGCGCTGCCGGCGACCTTCAACCCTCAGGTGCCCACGCAGGACCGGCTCATTTCCGGCTCGATCACCTCCCTGGGCAAGACGGTGGAGGAGTTTCTGCTGACCGCGCCGGCGCAGACCGGCGTGCTGCTGATCCACCTCTCGACCCATGTCGCGGAGCTGGACGTCGTAGTCCAGGGCGACTCGACGATGGATCACATCAACTCGGTCCTGCAGCTGGCCGCGGACAAGAACTTCGACCTCTGCATCCTGTACCAGAACGCGCCGCCCGTCTGCCCCGAGCTTCAGACGGCCGTCGGCGCCTTCGCGGCCCCGGTGCAGGTCCACGTCCATCCCCAGCACATGGGCGGCCGCGACGCCAATTTCCGGACCTTCATGACGACGCATTCGCCCGTGGTGGTGATGGGCTTCGACGCCTGCGTCTGCGTGCGG
>JACQFK010000227.1 GCA_016200125.1 Planctomycetota bacterium | reverse complement strand
AGCGCGAGAGGTCGTCCTCATACAGGCCCATCTCGTCTCCCAGCCGCTCGGAGTAGAGGCCCCAGCCCTCCACGTAGGCGGTGAAGCCGGCCTGGCGGCGGAAGCGCGGGAGGCTCTCGATCTCGAGCGCCAGCGCGATCTGGAGATGGTGGCCCGGCACCGCCTCGTGGATCGCGAGTGCCGGCAAGTTGAACTTCGGCCGCGATGCCGCCTCGAAGGTGTTCGCGTAGAAGATCCCCTTGCGCGTGAGCTTCTCGTCCGGCGGGTAGTAGAAGGCCGCGACGCAGTCGCGCTCGCGGTACTCCTCGATCGGCTTCACCTCGCACTCGTTCTTCGGCAGGCGCTTGAACCAGGCGGGGAGCTTCGCGTTCGCCTTCGCGAGCTCGCGTCGGGCGGAGGCGAGCAGCTCCTCGCGGGAGGCGAAGAAGTTGCCCGGATCCTTCCGGATCCGCTCCATGAAGGGTTTGAGCTCGCCCTTCGCGATCGTCCTCATCTCGTTCTGGATCGACTTCAGTTCCTGGAGGCCGATCCGGTGGATCTCCTCGGCGCTCAGGTCGGTCGTCGTGTGGAGCCGGATGCGGAACGCGTAGGCCTCCCGGCCGCCGGGCAGCGCCCAGAGTCCCACGTCCTTCGTGCGCGAGCTCGGGAGGTACTCCTCTTCGAGGTACTTCAGCATCCGCCGGTAGGCGGGATAGACCGAGTCCCGGATCGCGGGAACCAGCTCCGGCTTCGCGGCGAGGGGCGACTTCTCCTCCGGCGTCCCCAGCAGGCCCTTCAGCTGGCCGATCACCCGCTCGACGGCGACGTGCATCGCGACCCGTCCTTCGCGAACCCCGGCGCGGAGGTTGTCGAGGTACTGGTCCATCCACGCGGAGAAGGCGCGGTAGCGGGCCTCGAGACCGGCCAGGTCCGTGAGGGGATGGAAGTTGACGATCTGGGGGAAGTCGGCCTGCGGGCCCCCCATCTGGTCCACGTCCCACTGCCAGAACTTGTGGCGGTCCTCCTCGATCGACTGTTCGAGCTGGAGCCGCAGGATGTCGGCGCTGACGCGGTCGTTTTCGCCGAGCGACGCCAGGTCCAGCGCGCGGACGCGGGAGAGGAAGGACTCGTACTGCGCGCGGCGGCGGGAGCGGCCGGCCTCCGAGATGTCGGCGAGCCGGTCGTTGAAGCGGAAGTCGCCGAGATAGGTCGCGTAGGTTGGGTTCTCGCGGAGCGTCGCCTCCCACGAGTCGTCGCAGAGGACCTGAAGCTCGCGGGACGGGCTCATTCCGGGGGGCGGATCTGGTCGCCCTCGAGCAGGTACTGCCAGAGGGCGTCGGCCTGCTTCACGCCGTCGCCCTCCAGGATCTCCGTGAGCTGCGTCCGGCCGTCCTTGATGAACTGCGGCATCTTCGTCCCCGGCTCGAGGCGGAGCGGCTCGCGGACCCAGCGGTCGTAATAGTCCTTCCGGAGACGCGCCTTCGACAGCTTGAAGTTCGGCGCGGGCGCCTCGAAGACCTTGGTCGCGCCCTTGGGGCCGATCGCGTGGCAGGACAGGCAGTCGAGCCCGCCCGAGGGACCGGAGAGCTTGCGTCCCAGGCCGGACATCTCGGGGTTCGGCGCGGGCTCGGGCGCGCTCGAGGCCGGGTAGCCGTGTTCGAGCGACAGCCCCTGGACCAGGCGTTCGGCGCGCGACGGGAACGAGGGCATCCGCAGGTTCTTCAGGAAGGGGCGGGGCCGCTCGGCGATCTCCCCCTTCAGGAACGCGACCGCCCACTCGGGCTTGAGCTTTTCGCCGATCCAGGTGAGCGAGGGGAACCAGGGCTCCGCCGGCGCGATCACCGCGAACTCGCCGTCGTCGACCTTCTTGGGCGGCTCCAGCTCCCGGGTCTCGGACGCGAGATCGGCCCAGGCGTCCAGCCGGTCGTCCCGCCGGTGGCAGGCGAAGCAGCGCAGCGCGAGGAACTGCCGCCCAGCGAACTCGGGCAGGGCCTCCCGGCCGAGGGAGGCGAGATCGGTGGCCGCGAAGGCGGCGACCGCCCCGCTCTGGGCCGGGCTGAAGCCGAAATCGGCGCCCTTGCAGCCGCCCGCCCTTGCCGGCCTCCTCGTCCTTCAGGCGGAAGTTCGGCATCTCGATCCACGTGTAGTGGCTCTCGGGGCCGAGGAGGAATTTCTTGAGCGCCGCCGGTTTCCATTTGGCCTTTACGAAGCTGAAGGGGATGCGGTCGGGCGCCGGCTCCCTGTCGGGGAGCGTGTGGCAGCCGATGCAGCGCATCTCGGCGAAGAGGTGGCCGCCGAGCTTGGACGCATCCGCGGGGGCGGCGGGGTTGGGCTCCGGCTTCCCGAGCGTCGCCAGGTAGGCGGCCATGTCCGCGGCATCCTGGGGCTGGACGCCGGGAAGCCTGGGCATGGTGGCTTCGGGGCGGAGCTCGCGCGGATTGAGGATCCAGCGGGCGATCCAGTCGGGGTGCAGCCGGGCGCCGGCCTCGGCCAGCGAGGGGGCGTCCATCTCGAGTTCCGGCATGCCCTTGAAGTCGCCCGTGTGGCACTTCAGGCAGCGGCGCATGGCGACAAGCTCGCGTCCCTCGCGGATCCGGCGCTGGGTCCGGACCGGCGTCGCGTTCACGTTGTGGCTGAGCACCAGCGGCGGCACGGGCTCGCGCGTGAAGTCGCTCGACGCCCAATAGAGGCGGACGAAGGCGTCGCCTTTCGCGGGGCTCTCGTACTTTACGACCAACTTGTTGCGGCCCTTGCGGAGGCGCAGGGAGGGGCCTTCGACGGTCGAGAGGTCGCCCTTCGCCGTGAGGGCGGGCTTGTCGGCGGCGGTGACGGTGATCGAGCCGTTTCCGACCGCGCTGAAGCTGACGTCGGTGCCCAGGTCGACGCTGACGAAGCCCTCCCAGGTCGCCTTGAAAGGGCCGGGGGAGAGGAAGGGGGAGGGCGGGGTCCCTTCCGGCACGTAGAGGGCCGCGAGGCGGGCGTCGCGGACGTCCTGGAGGCCGCCGCCTTCGAAGCTGACCGCCAGGCCCAGCGCCAGCTGTTCTTTGGCGTCCGGGAGCGGCGGGGACGCGGGGCGGCCCTCCTGGGAGGCGAGGGGGAGCAGGCAAAGGAGCAAGGGGGCGAGTGTTTTCATCGGTGGAGCGCTCAGAATACTTATACGACCGGAAGGTGTCAACGGAGCGAGGTTCAGGCGAGCTCGGTTTAAAAAAGAAACGGCCCCGACCTTTCGGCCGGGGCCGTTCCGGAATCGCGCTGGATTTAGAACAGCTCCTTGATGACCGTGCCGCTCGTGGAGATCGAGCCGTTCTGGGAGACGTACTTGATCTTCCGGCCTTCGGTCTCGTACTTCTTGTTGCCGTCGATGCCGCACGCGGCGTAGATCGACGCGAACAGGTTGTGGATGGGCACCGGCTGCATGCACTGGTCGCCGTTGGGGCCGGTGTTGCCGTACACGCGCCCGCCCGCGAAGCCGCCGCCCGCCATGGCCACCGTGAAGCCATCGGCGTGGTGATCGCGGCCCTTGCCCGCGTTGATGCTGGGCGTCCGGCCGAACTCGCCGGCCCAGATGACCAGCGTCTCCTTGAGGAGGTCCTTCTCGGCCAGGTCCTTGATCAGGGTGCCCATGCCGGCGTCGAGCGTGGGGAGCATGCGCTTGCAGTTGCAGAACACGTCGGCGTGCATGTCCCAGCCGCCCATGCCGATCTCGATGAACGAGCATCCGGCCTGGACGAGACGGCGGGCCAGGAGGCAGTTGATGCCGAAGCGGTCGCCGTATTCCTTGCGGAGATCGGCGGACTCTTCGTGGTAGTTGAAGGCCTTCAGGAGGGGCGTGTTCATCACGTCCTCGGACTTCACATAGGCCGCCTCGACCTTTGAGACTTCCTTCTGCTGGCGCTTGCTGTCCCACTCCTTGTTCTGGTCGAGGAGGAGGGCGGCGCGCTCCTTGTCCCGGCTGGCATCCACGTTCCGGCGGATGTTCGGGATGGGGTTCTCGGCGTTGTTCAGGCGGAAGGGCATGTAGTCATCGCCGAAGGTCGACGCCTGCGGAATGAGCGGCGGATCGATCGCGATGAAGTGGGGCAGGGGGAAGTCCTTCTTGCCCTTCTCGTACGACACGACCGTGCCCGTGGGCGGGATTTCGAGGCCCTGGACGGGCTGGATGCCGATGTGCATGAGCGAGGTACCGCGCTCGTGCGCGCCCTCGTGCGTGTTCATCGAGCGGACGATGGTCATGTTCTTGCCCTGCGAAGCGCAGACCTTCATGTGCTCGGAGAACATCATGTTGCTGCCGCCGGTCGTCGGAATGGCCTTGAACTCGCCGCCGTTCTTCGACCCGGGCTTCGGATCCCAGGTGTCCAGCTGCGTGGGTCCGCCGCCCATCCACAGCATGATCACGGACTTCGCGGTGCGGCCCGAGGCCTGCTTCGCCTCGGTCTGCTGCGCGAGGAGTCGATGCGGCAGAGACGCTGCCGCCACGCCGGCGCCCGCTCCCAGACTGAATTTCAGGAAGCTCCGGCGATTGAATCCAGGTGCGCACTTGTCGCAGTTCGCCATCTTATTCCCCTCCAACTTTCTTTCAATTTTCACAGTCATATACAATACACAGGCCGATCAATGGCGGGTGACGAATTCGGTCGAGTTGAGGAGCGTCCAGTACGCATCCTCCCAGCCCGAGCCCTTCTTGACGAAGGCCCCGTAGCGCTTCTTCTCGGAGTCCGTCGCCGGACGGGACAGGGCGGCCAGGAACATCTCGTTGACCTTGTCCTCATCCGAGCCGGCGGTGGCCTTCACCTTCTGGAGGATGGGCCCGTTGACCCAGCCCATGATCTGCGTGTTGTTCCGCAGCAGGAGGGCCTGGCGGGCGTTGCCGGGCAACGGCGTCACCTCGCACCACACCGCGCCGGCGGGGTAGAGCGACCCGACCATTTCCATCGTCTGCGCCGTGGCGCGCTCGGGCTTGCCCAGGCAGGCGACCTTGATCGAGTTCAGAAGCTGCTCGCCGTTGAGCTGCTTCACGTTGGCGCGGGAGAAGGTGACCTTCGTCACCGGCTGGTCGCTGCCGCAGGCGCGCTGATAGGTGTCCGAGTTGCAGATCGCCCGGACGACGTGCTTGATCGAGTACTTGCTCTCGATCGTGCTCCGGACCAGCGCCTCGAGCAGCGCGGGCGAGAGGGCCTTGTTCTTCAGGTTGAAGTCGTCCACCGGGTGGACGATGCCGCGGCCCATCAGCCAGTACCAGACGCGGTTCACCAGCGCCCGGGGCAGCTGCGTGTTGGTCTTGTTGGTCATGAACATCGCCAGGACCTTCATGCGGTCGTCGTTCTTGCCGGCCGCGCCGCCGAAGAGGAAGTTCGGGGCGGCCGCGCCGCCGTGGGACAGCTTGACCTCGGCGTCCTTGCTCCCCTTGATCGTCGGCATCATGATGTCGCCGTCGTCGGCGTACTTCAGCTCGACGTGGTCGACGCTGTCCTTCTCGCCGCCGTTCCCGTAGCCGCGGGCCTTCTGGCGATAGACGAAGTCGGCCAGGCCGTAGTAATCCTCGACGCGCCACTTGTCGAAGGGATGGTCGTGGCAGCGCGCGCACACGAGGCGGATGCCCAGCAGGTGCCGGGCGACGCCGTTCGAGAACTCGATCGCCTGGCCTTCACCCGTGTAGAAGGACAGCTTGTACGCCATGGCGGGGTCGCCCTCGTCCGTGCCGCGGGCGTCCAGCATCTGGGACACGATTTCCGTGTAGGGCGTGTCCTTGTTGAGCTTCAGCTTGAACCACTTGAGGAAGTCGCCCACGATCCGAGCGCTGGCGGTCTTGCCCAGCTTCGGCATGGTGTCCATCGGGACTTCGTGGTAGTTGCCGAAGTAGACCTCGGCGAACTGGCGGGCCCAGAGGTCCGCGAAGTCGTCCGAAGCCAGCAGCTCGTCGATCTTGACGACGCGCTTGTTCGGGGCTGTCTCGGCCATGAACGCCTTGACCTGGTCCAGATTGGGAGGATACCCCACCAGGTCCAGCATCACGCGGCGGAGGAACTCGCCGTCCTCGGCCACCGGCGACTGATCTTTGTAGCCCGCGATGCCCTTCACCGCGCCGTCGATGGAGGCGCAGACGCCCGGCTTCGTGGCGTTCTCCTGGGGAGCGCTGTTCGCGCCCACGCCCAGGGAGAAGAGCAGCAGAAGGATTCCCGCTCCGACCTTCGCTCTCGTCATGATTCTAATCCCCCTTACGAATCCAGCTTTATTGTCCACTTACCTGTACATGCTACGCGTGGTCGGGACAAAAAGTGTCAATTCCCGCAAAAACTTTCGACAAGTTTCGTTGTCCATAAAGAATGGTGCTCGCTACCGCCAAGTTCTGTTGGCACCCAGGAATCTATCGGCGATTCTCCCCTGAAAGGCCCAGTCGATCTGGACTGCTCCTCCAGGATCGCTTCTACCTATATTAGACGACCCCTCTCCGGGAAGCTCATGCACTATTTCAGCCCCGGCGCTCGAGCCTCCACAGCCCCGCGAGGCTTGCCGCGGCTCAAACTTCTCCTTGACCTCCGCCGCCTGCCATCATATTTTGAATCCGGCGAGGCGAGCCGTGACGTCACCGGGGTGATTAGGGGAGGTCTTCCATGGCCCGTCTGCATCGCCGCAACCGACTGAAATCCGCCGACGAATCCTCCGCGCCCGCCTCCACCGCGACGCCTTCCCCCGCCCGGCAGGCCGAACGTCCCGGCACCCGCATCCGGCGCACGCCGCCCGCGGTCACCGACGGCAGCGCGATGGGCATCCCCCAGTGGACCGCGCTGATCCAGGAGTTTCCCGATTACGTCCAGGCCTTCGTCGAGCGCGGCATCCTCCTCTACAAGACCAAGCGCTACGAGAACGCCCTCTACGATTTCAACAAAGCCCTCCAGCTCGACGCCGGCCAGTCCAAGGCGCTTTACTTCCGCGGCTGCACCTACCTGGCCTGCAAGCGTCCCCGCGAGGCCCTGGCCGACCTCAAGCTCTGCCTCCAGGGGAACGTCGAAGCCGCCTACTACTGCGCCGTCGCGATGACGGACCTGAAGGACATGAACGGCGCCCTCCAGTACCTCGACAAGGCGCTCGCGAAGAAGCCGGATCACGCCAAGTCCCTCGCCCTGCGGGGCGACCTGAAGGTCAAGCGCAAGGATCTCGACGGCGCGCTCGCCGATCTCTCCGCCGCGATCGAAGCCGATCCCGAGGATGCCTAGGCGCTCTCCTCGCGCGCCCGCGTCCACCTCGGGAAGGGGAACTTCGGCAAGGCGATGGAGGACCTCGCCTCGGCCCTCCGCATCGACCCCGAACAGCCCGCCCCCTACCACGACCGGGGTACGATCGCCCTGCGCAAGCAGGATTTCGACGCCGCCCTCCGGGATCTCGACCAGACCCTCGCGCTCGATCCCGACTACGCGGTCGATCCGCGCTATGCCGACGCCTACCTCAGCCGCGGCCGGAAAGCGGCGCAGGCCGGTTCGCTCGACTCCGCCATCAGCGACTTTGCAACCGCCCTTCGGCTCCGGCCGGGCTCGGTCCCGCCCGCCGAACACGCCGACTGCTATCGCCGGCGCGCGAAGGCGCGCCAGGACAAGGGGCTCGTCAACGAGGCCGTCGCCGACTTCGAGGCGGCGGACCAGCTGAGCCGCGCGCCCGAAGCCGACGGCGAGCGCGTCGAGGCGCTCTATCGCCGGGCGATCGCCCGCGCCAACGAAGGCGCCCACGAGGAGGCGCTCGCCGACCTCGCGCAGGTGCTCGCCGCGCGACCCACGCTCGCGATCGACCCCAGCCTCTCCGTCTCCTACGGCCACCGCGGCCGCAGCCACGTCGAGGGCGGGCGCTTCAACGAGGCGATCGAGGACCTCACCCGCGCCATCTCGCTGGCGCCCTCCGAGCCCGCGCACCGCGAGCTCCGCGCCACCGCCTACTTCCAGCTGGGCGAGGCCGAGCGGGCGGCGGGCGACATCGAACTCATGCTCAAGCTCAAGCCCGGCGCCGAGGTGGACCCCATGCTCCTCATGGCCTTCGGCGACCGCGCCCGCGCCCGCCTGGAGCGCGGCGACATGCTTGGGGCCGTCGCCGACTTCGAGGTCGCCGCCAAGGTGAACCCCGAGATCGAGCAGGATCCGGACTTCGCCAACGCGCTCCTCGCGCGCTGCGATCTCCACCTGGGCGGGCAGAAGCACGAGCTCGCGCTCGCCGATCTCGAGAAGGCGCTGCGCATCAACCCGGACCTGGTCGTCCAGCCGCACCTCGGAGTCGCCTACTGCGCGCGGGCGCAGCTCCGGCTTCAGCGCGGCAAGACCGACCAGGCTCTCAAGGATCTGGCCCGGGCGCTCGAGCTCGACCCGCAGAACGCGGAGGCTCATGCGATCCGCGGCACGGTCCACAAGGAGCGCATGGACTACGCCGATGCGGTCGTGGACCTGCAGAAGGCCGTCGAGCTCGACCCCTCGCGCAAGGGGGCGCTCCAGGCGGAGATCGACAAGATCCGGGCGATGCTGGGCTAAACGCTACTGCGCCGGCAGCAGTCCCGGCGCGGGCTTCGCGAATCCGCCGGCCTCCAGGATCTCCTTCAGCACGTCGCGCAGCAGGTCCATCTGGGCGCGGTCCCCCACCCGGATCCCGCGGCGGGTGAATCCCTCGAAGTTCTCCGAGCTCACGTACTCGCGGATGTCGAGCGTCGGAGCCTCGGCGGGACGGCGGGGATTGCGCACAAGCCGCACGCGGTACTTGCCCAGGGGCGGGAACTCGCGCAGGACTTCTTTGCTGATGGGCTTGTTCGTCGCCTTGGTCTTCTCCACGGAACACCTCCAGAAACAGAAAAACCCCGGCGCGGTCGCCGGGGTCTTTCTCAGGTGCCGCGCCAAGTGCGCCCAGCGTGAGAAGCCGTGACCCCAACCTAGCTCCGCCGCACAGCGAAGTCAAGCCGCGCCGTTTCAATGGGCGGCGGACGGAGGACTCGAACCTCGGGCCGCTCTCGCGGCCTCCGGCTTCTCAACCCGGGCGCGTGCCCTCACGCGCAGCACCCGCCGACCGCGTTGCGAAGACGCAAGTCGCGTGCCAGAGAGGCTCTCCTGGGGAGAAGTGAGAGAGGGCCCGAACTCGCGTTACTTTACGTAACGTGACGTTACTTTAAGTAACGTGGCCCCGCCCGGAAGGGCGGCTACGGATCCTTGGGGAAGTCGTCGCCGAGACGCGCCGAGAGATCGACCAGCTTCTTCTTCAGCGCTTCCGCCGTCTCCTGCCAGGCGGGATCGTTCTCCCAGCCCTTCAGCGCCCGGCGGTAGTAGCGGACGCAGTCCTTGAGCCGGCCCGCGCTCTCGAGGATCCGCGCGAGCTGACGGCACTCCTGCGGCGCCGGGACGGCCCCGTCCACCTTGGCCGAGAAGCGCTCCTGCAGGAGCTCGCCGCTGGTG